>SLOZ01000507.1 GCA_007132255.1 Limnochordia bacterium
AACAGTCCTGTTTACAGGACTGTATCTCAAAAAGCGTTAGTCATGGTAACCCCGTTGGAACAGCCTGTCTCCTGGCTGTTCACCGGGGACCTAGGTACAGCCGCCTTCGTTAAGCACGTTTCGGAACAGTCCTGTTTGCAGGACTGTATCATGAATACAGTTGGCGGTCTAAAAAATACCCGAAGAGCCTGTCTGCTGGTTTTTCACCGATGGCTTCGCAAAAGCCCGGAACGATCTCTTAATGGTACCACGAAATGCCGACGGCTACAAGATTGAGAGGAAGCTGTAATACCGTTCTCCCACGAAGAAAAAAGCCCATTCCCTAGGGAATAGGCGCCTATTTTTTCCGTTTTACATTCTTGACCGGAATATTGGCCACCAAGGCCACTGCATCATCACTCTTGTCGAAATTTACTTCCAGTCCCGGTTCGTCTATTTCCATGTACTTGGACAGGACCTCAATAAGGTCCTCTTTCAAGGATTCCAACAATCCCGGCGACAGACTGGCTCGATCATGGACTAAGACCAGCCGCAGCCGTTCCTTGGCTTGATCTTTGCTGTTGTCGGATCCCCGTAATAGCTTAGCAAAAAAGTCTAACATTGGTGACCCTCCTTTAGCGTTTACCGCCCATACCGAATAGTGCCTTCAGCCGGTGTACGACTCCCTTGTCTTCCAGTTCCATAAAGGGAACCTCTGCTCCTTCTAAACGCCTAACGATATTACGATAGGCTTGCCCCGAACGAGACTTTTGATCAAGGACCACGGGTTCCCCACGGTTCGTTGAAACGATAATGCTTTCATCATCGGGGATGACGCCAATCAAATTGATGGCCAAAATATCATTGATATCCTGGATATCCATCATATCGCCACGCCGGACCATATCCGGTCGCACTCGATTCACCACCAGCTGGGGATCATACAGTTCTGATGCCTCCAACAAACCGATAATTCGATCCGCATCGCGAACCGCCGAAACCTCTGGAGTTGTTACAATCAACGCCATATCAGCACCGGCGATGGCATTTTTGAAGCCTTGTTCAATGCCGGCAGGGCAGTCCACGATCACATAATCGAATTCCTTTTTGAGATTAACGACTAGCTGACGCATCTGTTCTGGCGATACCGAATCCTTTTCCCTGGTCTGCGCAGCCGGAAGTAAGAACATCGAATCATACCGTTTGTCTTTAATCAAGGCCTGTCGCAGACGGCAGCGTTCTTCAACAACATCAACCAAATCGTAAACAATGCGGTTCTCCAACCCTAAAACCACATCCAAATTCCGCAACCCGATATCCGCATCCACCAGAACGACCTTATGTTTATTCTGAGCCAAACCAGTTCCGATATTGGCCGATGTCGTCGTCTTGCCGACGCCCCCTTTACCACTGGTGATAACAATTGCCTTTCCCATGAAAGGATTCCTCCCTACTGAGTCTTTTCATACGGCTTTATCTGAATCAGATTTTCGACAACCTGAGCCAGTTCTGGCCCCGTTGGGTGGGGACCCTTTTCATCCGGCGCTCGAGAAATAAAGTGGGCAATTCGCAGCTGGGTAGGTTCCAAACGAAAGGCAAAAACCACTGCTTTGGCGTTCCCTTCTGCACCCGCATGGGCGACTCCTCTTAGGGCACCAAGAACCAGAATATCCCCGCTGGCGACCACTTCGGACCCTGGATTCACATCACCCATGATCACCACGTTTCCAGAGTAGTGGATACTCTGCCCCGAACGCAAGCTGCGACGAACCAGTTTTGTGTCATCCAAAGGTTCTTCTCGGCGATGCGCTGTGGTCGTTTCGGCCGGCCGCACAGGTTGACTCGGCGCAACCGCGGTACCATCAAACGTCATGCCAAATTCTTGAACCACTGCACTCAACTGTTGTATCTGTTCGTCAGTCAAGGGCGTCGAACCGCTCTGCAGGCGCACCACCGCACCTTGGAAAAACTCTCGGTGGGCCGAGAGTTTTGCTCGCAGCTGAGCCAAAACATCAACGAAGGGAGCCCCCTCCATAACGCTGAGTAATAGGCCGTGGCGATTTCCCTTGATCACGCATGCTTCCGTGGTCATGATCCATCTCCTTTACATTCCATGCTTCGGAAAGACTTCAATGCAATCCATTTCGCCATTTATTCTGCAGTTCCTTCATTTTGTTCATCCTCTTGTTCATCCTCAACATCGAAGCCAAAGTAACGGTCCATGACCATGCGAGCGATGGGAGCTGCACCGCTGCCACCTCCTCCGCCATGTTCTACCACTACAAAAACAACGATTTCTGGATCGTCCACTGGAGCAAAGGCTCCGAATAAACCATGGCTCTCTCTGCCCGGCACTTCATAGCTACCGGTCTTAGCGGCCACCGATAAGGGAAACCCGTCAAACGCTGAACGTGCTGTCCCGCGAGCCTGCGTCACCGTTCCCTGCATCCCCTTGATTACGGCCGTCCATGTAGCATCGGACACATCCAGCTCATGAAGAATCTCGGGTTCAGACTCAAACACAAGCTCGCCTTCCGGGCAATAAACGGCAGCAACCAACCGTGGTACATAAGCCGTTCCTCGGTTGGCTATGGAACTGTACACCACAGCCATCTGCAGCGGTGTTGCCGTTACAAATCCCTGTCCGATGGAGACCTGTTCGGTGTCGGATGGATACCAAATTTGATCATACTGAGCGCTGCTGGCAAACCGCTCCCGTTTCCAGTCACGGTCCGGTACAACACCAATGCGTTCCTGCGGACTGATGGCCAGACCCGTTCGCGCTCCCAAACCAAAGTCGCGCATCCACTGCGATAAATGGTCGATACCCACTTTAGCGCCGTGATCAGCGAAGAAATGGTTGCTAGAAAGGGCAATGGCTGTTGGTAAGTCTAACCAGCCAAATGGTGCTAATCCCCTTGTAATCACCCAATCGCGAACCCCATACTGGGACACACCTGTGGCGTGAAATCGATCATTCACGCCAAAGACCCCCTCTTCAAGGATGGCCACAGCTGTCACCGGTTTGAACGTACTTCCCGGACCATATTGGCCCTGAGTGACCCGATCAAAAAACGGCTGTCGCGGATCGGCAACCAATTGCCGGTAATAGTCGTTACGCTCACCAGCATCCAACAAGCGGTCCGGTTCAAATCCAGGAATGCTGGCCATCGCCAAAATATCACCGGTTCGCGGATCCATGGCAATAACAGCACCATTGTATGCGTCCGGGTACGTCCGTCTTACCACTTCTGTGTGCGTTTCGAAAGCGTCGAAAGCAGCCTTTTGCAGATCATAATCCAATGTCAGCCTCAGATTCTGCCCTGGCACAGGTTCTATAGAGTTAACGGTCTGAATAGGCCGACTAAGGGCATTCACTTCCACAGTGATTGCCCCAGGAACCCCGCGCAGCTGCTCTTCGTAATACCGCTCGATTCCGGATTTTCCGACGAGATCGGAACCGCGGTAGCTTGCCCCCAAGGCCTGCAGCTCGGGTTCACTGATGATACCCAAGTATCCCACAACATGACTAGAATACCTTGGGTCATGGTAATCTCGTACTGCTTCTTGGTCAATATACACGCCGGGCAGCCGGCGTCTGTTCTCTTCAATGGCAATCACCGTCGCCGGGTCCACATCCCGGACGATGCGCACCGGTTCATAAGGGTAGCCCCGGCCCCGGCGAATCGCTTCCTGCAACTCCTCGATTGTAATACCGAGGATATCGCTGAGCAGCGGAATCACTTCAACGTTATCGGCGGGAATACCTCCCGGAATGAGCGATACTGTAAACGCCAACCGGCTTCGGGCCAACGTAAGACCACTGCGTTCAGTAATTATGCCTCGAGATGGAATCAGACGTACTTGGCGCATGCGATTACCGTCCGCTAGGCGCGAGAAATGTTCTCCACGAACGATCTGCAAATACCACAGACGTCCTGCAAGAATTAGAAGAGTGAAAATGGCCACCCAATAAAATGCATTCAACCGCTTTTCCATAGGTTTTTCTTTCAACGTTACTGTTTCACCCCGATCGCCTAAACAACTCATCCCAATATGCAATAGCATCACCGATTGCATATAAGCCTCGATAAAGAATGATCACCAAAAGTCCATTATAGGTAGCTGTCAACAATATGTTATGCGGAACAATGCCCTTCCAACCAACAGACACGCCGAACAATGCCAACCCCAATACGTAAAGGAACTGGTCAAACACGGTGCCGAGAAGCACTGCTGTCACCGGTACAGCTAAACTACTGCGGAACAGCTTCTCCACACTCAATCCGACACCGATACCAATGAGCATTTTCGAGAAGGCCTGCATGCCAATCATCTGACCCACTGTCAGATCTAGAGCCAAACCCACAGCAAAACCAAACTTGGCGCCGAAGACCGGACCGTTATACATCGCATAAATAACCACTAAGATTAAAGGAAGATCCGGTTTCACCCCTGCTATCGTCACAGACGCAAGCACGGTCGACTGAAGAACGAGAGAGACCAATACTAGGCCTCCATATAAAAGCAGCGCCATGTATCGGCCTCCCTTATCACATTTCCTGCAACACGACGAACACATATTCCAGGCGAGTAAAATCCACAAACGGTTGAATCAAAACCGATACGGTTAAGTCGTACGGACCCGGTATCACCTGGGTTATTTCGCCGATGGGGAGTCCCTTAGGAAACATCTGCGATAATCCCGACGTGACTAGAACATCACCCATACCCAACTGGGCATCGGTATTGAGCGGCTTCCCTTGAAGTGCACCAGAGTACTGGGGATCCCCTTCGACTAAAATAAGATCACCAGTCAACTGGTTCAGGGCTCCGACAGCACTCTGCGGATCTGTGCTCAGTAACACAGTGGCTGTCCAGGCACTAACATTCTCAATAGTTCCCACAACGCCCGTACCTGTGACAACTGCCATCCCCGGTTCTACCCCGTGGCGACTCCCTTTGTTAATCGTCACGGACCGCAGCCAATTACTAGGGCTGCGTCCAATCACTTCCGCTACCATCAAGCTGTGATCCACAGTTTCAGCGAAGTCTAAGGCTTCCCGCAGCCATTGGTTCTCTCGACGATATTCCGCCAGCTGCACCAACTGCTGCTGCAACTCTCGTACCTCTATCTCTAATTCCTGGTTTCTCGAGTGTAACGCGCCAATGTTGCGCACGTACTCCCATGACGAGCGGATCCCACGGCCGCTGCGAGTGACGAGCCACTGCAGCGGTGAGAGCATGTCGCGAACTAAGGATTCTACCAGGGTCAACCGTTCTCGAGGGCCCGATGTATAATGGATAGCGCCAGCTAGCAGTAACACCACCAGCAGCACCGCCACAACCTTCCATTGCAATAGCCACTGCAGCATGTCCTTCACGTCCTAAAAGTGCCGTTTTGGACCCAGCATGATCCGCTTTAAGAGGTCAAAATGCTCCAGTGTGATACCCGTCCCAAGCACAACGGCCGTTAAAGGATCTTCCGCTAAATGAACCGGCATCCCGGTCTCATCAGCCAACAGTTGGTCCAACCCTGTGAGCAGTGAACCGCCACCGGCCATAACGATGCCTCGATCCATAATGTCGGCAGCCAGTTCCGGGGGCGTTCGTTCCAGCGTAACTTTGACCGCTTCCACGATAGCCGCCACGGTTTCGGTCAGTGCTTCCCGAATCTCAACCGAGGTTACCTCCACTGTCTTGGGAAGGCCCGTGACGAGATCGCGACCTCGCACATCCATAATCGTCTCGTCTTCCTGCGGACATGCAGTCCCGACGCCCTTCTTGATGTCTTCCGCTGTCCGTTCTCCAATGAGCAAATTGTACGTACGACGAATATGTTGAATGATAGCCTCGTCCATCTCATCACCGGCGATTCGCACCGAGCGATGCGACACGATGCCGCCCAAGGATATTACAGCTACTTCTGTGGTTCCGCCTCCAATATCGACAATCATGTTGCCAGTGGGTTCCTGAACGGGCATGCCGGCTCCAATAGCAGCGGCCATGGGCTCCTCTATGACACGAGCATCCTTCGCTCCGGCGTGCAGGGTTGCGTCGATAACTGCCCGTTTCTCGACTTCGGTCACACCTGAAGGAACGGCCACCACGACGCGGGGCCTAAACCAACCTGAGCGACGAGTCGCTTTGCTTATGAAATCCCGCAGTAGACGCTCTGTCACGTCGAAATCTGCAATGACCCCATCCTTCAAAGGACGAATGGCTACGATATTCCCTGGTGTCCGACCCACCATCTCTTTTGCTTTGTTGCCAACGGCAAAAATCTCCCCGGTTTCCTTGTCAATGGCTACAACAGACGGCTCATTGATTACAATCCCGCGGCCTCGCACATATGCTAACGTATTGGCTGTACCCAAATCAATCCCTATGTCTCGCGAAAAACGCCCAAACATGCCCTTACCCCTTTCAGAAACCCTGTGATTCCTTACAAAAGACCTTGTTCTCGGAGACTTACATAACGATGATCGCCCACAATGACATGATCCAACACAGAAATACCCAGTAAATTCCCGGCATCAACCAGCCGTCGTGTTATGGATAGGTCTTCCTCACTGGGTGTGGGATCACCACTAGGATGATTATGCACAAGAATCACCGCCGCACTGCTTTTCCGAATAACTTCCTTGAATAATTCGCGCGGATGGACCAGTGATGCGTTCAAATGCCCAATAGAAACGACTTTCTTTGCCGTCACTCGATGTTTGGTGTTAAGCATTAAAATGACAAAGTGTTCGCGGTCCAGACGCCGCATGTCTTCCATGACAATGCCCGCAGCATCACCGGGATTGCTGATCAAATCTAGCTCCTCACCGGTAAATTCCTGCAAGCGCTTGGCCAACTCCAAGGCCGCTAGAATATGGATCGCTTTGGCCGGCCCAATACCGCGAACCAAAGCCAGCTCTTCCATGCTGGCCGCCGCAAGATCCCGCACGGAACCAAAGCGAACCAACAGTTCATCAGCTACCTGCAGTGCGGAAGCACTGCGAGTTCCTGTTCGCAGAAGAACTGCCAATAACTCACGATTGGACAGTGCATCTGGCCCCAAACGCTCCATGCGCTCGCGCGGGCGCTCGGCCGGCGGAAGATCCTTGATTCGTACTGAATGCTGCATATCACGCCTCCTGAAGTCTCCCTCAGGTGCGAAGCTCCCAAACAGAAAAACCGAACTGCCGCTCTAACTCAATCACAAGACGAGGAAGGGGCAGTCCCACTACATTATAATAACACCCTTTTATCTGTTCGACAAACATGCCACCCAAACCTTGAATTCCGTATGCACCCGCCTTATCCAAGGGTTCGCTGCTGGCAACATATTCGTGGACGTCTTGCGCCGAAAGTTCCCGAAATTTGACCTGGGTATCCACCCAAAACGTTCGTCTAACTTCGGCATTAGCCACGGCTACGCCTGTCGTCACCGTATGCCAACGTTGACTCAGCGTCCGCAGCATACGGCAAGCCTCGTCTGGATTGTCCGGCTTCCCCAAAATTTCACCGCGACAAACCACCACGGTATCGGCCCCCAAAACAACAGCGCCCAAGTGCCGCTGCTGCACATCCATGACCTTCCGCAGTGCATTTTCCTGAACCAAAGCTGCCGGTTCACCGTCGCTGAGTTCCTCCGCATTGCTCGGAACAACCAAACACGGCAAACCGAGCTGCATCAATAGCTCACGCCGTCTCGGCGAAGCCGAAGCCAACACAATTTGCACTCTTCTTCCTCCCATGGAAAAGAACCAACTCATGTTACTATTCCCCATCGACTAGACATATCCTGTCACACAGAAAAAAAAGAGAAGGCACCCTTCTCTTTCAACTGCGCAAACTCAAATACCGTTCTCCGGTGTCGGGAAGGATAACCACAACATCTTTATCCGGACCCAGATCAACTGCCACCTGAATAGCAGCCCAAGCCGCTGCACCGGCTGAGATCCCGACAAGGATTCCTTCTTGATGGGCTAGGTTTTCACTTGTCGTCAAGGCTTGTTGATCCGTGACCTTGACCACACGGTGGAAGACATCCGTATTTAAAACATCTGGCACGAACCCCGCCCCGATCCCCTGGATTTTATGGGGTCCAGGATCGCCGCCGGACAGCACGGGCGAACTAGCAGGTTCCACCGCTACGATCTGGATATTTGGTAC
>SLOZ01000414.1 GCA_007132255.1 Limnochordia bacterium
ATGTTGGATCTGTATCCAAACGATGTCGGACCTTGTCCAGCACATGGGTCTTACTGAAGCGTTCGAAGTTGCGTTCATGCGGCCGCAGTGGTTCCAGCTCCGGTGACCAAGCTCGCTGAGCTTCCGCTAACAGCGGTTCCACACGACCTTCCTTGTCATACAGCAGTTCACCATCAAGCAGAGCGAAATCCATTTCTGTGAGCGGCCAAGCGCGCTGCAGATCCTGCAGGGTGCGCACGTTGAGATCCACGGGTATGGAACGAACATAGAAGTGCAGACTTTCAACCTGTGCCGGCCGTGTTTCAACGATCACGAAAAGATCAAAATCGCCACCCGGACCTTCATCGTCCACGGTCCGTCTGCCATAGCGTACTAAACCCTGAATCAACGGATTGGTTTGGAGCGCCGCCACGAGCTGCTGCAGTCCTTGGAATCCATTCTTCATGCTAACACTCCCTGCTTCTTATTGTTTAACAGACTTCGCCATGAAAATATCAGGTTTTCCAGGGCCGTTGGCATCGGGCAGTAAACCAACCACCTCGAAACCCAATTTTTGGTAAAACCCAAAGGGGTGGCCTGCAAGATTGCGCAGATCGCGAATCCGTTCCCAAACGTGGTTATAGAGATCGGTATTGGCCGCCGATGTCCAACCGGCTTCATCATCGGTACCCAAAAACAGTGTTTCTGCCCCGCGCTGCCGCACTTCGTCTTCTAGAGCCATAACCAAGGCTCGGCCAATCCCTTCATTTTGCTTAGCCACCGCGACGGCCAAAGGATGGAGCTCCCAGACATGGCCATCATACTGCGGACGAGCACCGATCCAGCCCACAACATGGTTCCCAGCGACTGCAGCCAACGCAATGTACTGATCATCTAGGCATTCGGCCACCTCTTGGTCGGCTTCGATCATACTGGGCCAAGACGTTGGTGCCAGCTTGGCAAAGGCCTCGCAAAGGATCGCTGCCGCCTGTCGATGCTGTTCCACGCTTAGTGTCTTCATTCTGCGGATCTCCATAGCAGTCTCCCTTCAAGCATCCAACGGGGATGTTATGCCGTACAAAAAAGAATCGTGCCAGCGTCCATCCAGGAAACGATGGTCCCGCAGACGGCCTTCGCGCAAAAGTCCCGCTCGTTCCAAAACCAGGTGTGACGCTCTGTTCTCAACGGAACAGGTAGCCCAGACTCGATGCAGATCCAACGTGTGCCACCCCCAGTGGAGCAGAGCCTGAACAGCTTCGGTCATAACACCTTGCCGCCAAAACGGGCGGGCCAATGTATACCCTAATGACGCCTCTCCATGAAGCCGATTTGTCAGCGTCAAGGCCGCCGTCCCCAGGCAACAGCTTGGATTGTCGGTCCGGCAGATGGCAAATTCATAGAGTTTTGGTGCGGCCGTCCGCTGCTCACTGATTGCCTGCTGCAGATGGGCTTTGCTCTCTGTGCGCGTATTCGGTCCCCAATCCATATATTTGACAACTTCAGGATCCACGGACCAGCGATGCATGGCTTCGAAGTCATGCCATGCCAGTTCTCGCAGGAGGAGTCGTTTTGTCACCAGGGGTGGAACCGTGCCACCGGCACCAAACCATCGCAGTTCCCGCCACAGCGCTTCTCTGCGATCGACGCGAGCGTCCGCTGCCTGGCACAGCGCATAGGCTTCATCCACAAGCCGGGCGAACTGCACCAGCGCCGAATTCGGCGCCTGCCGCAGCCTGGGCGCGTCCGCAGATCGGCGCCGTGATCGGCTGTGCTGTGGGACGGGCTCCACGGCCAACGTCTGCCCAGCCGCTTGGATCTCGCTTTGGAGTACGTCCAAATCCGGAGTGGGCCTGCAGCCGGCGCGATAACTGGCTGCTCTTTGAACACATCGCAGCAGCAGATCATCCACGATGCCCTGTTCCTTGGCGAATTGGTTGGGGCTGCGATGACAGCCTGGCAGCAGCTGCAGCGGCTGCTCATCCTTGGTAAGGAACGCCACACGCATGGGGACCAAGCCAGCCATCACAACCGATACGGTATCGCTGCCCGAAGGCTGTACGAAGCGAGTGCTCGGCAGCTGCTGCAGAAAGTGCCAAAGCCGGTCTGAACTGGCAGGATCCGCATCTGCAAAAACCTGGCCAGCCCAAAAACCATCGCTCCCAAGATGCTCCTGAACCTGGATATCCTGCACACGATGGTCCTTGTCAGCCGCGGCCTGCAGCCGCTCCAAAAGATAACGCCTCTGGATTTCCATGCTGCTAACCCAAAATACCGCCGCGCAAACCCCAGTTTTCACGATGTACCTCCGTGAAAATAATATACATCTGTTGTGGATTATAGCAGAGCAGCTCGGCGTAGAGTGCATTACATTCGGAAACCAAAACTCGTTTTTGGTCCTTCGTCAAAGTGCCGGCGACCATAATCTCCAACACAGCAAAATGCTCCGCCCGTTTGCCCCCAAAGAACAGCTTTTGATCGTCCATGAAGTGGACGGCCAGTGCGTTACGGGGTTTTTCGCAGACCTTCTGCAGGATATCCGCAAACCCTTCCTCCAATTGGGCTTGAGTTCCCTCAGGAACAGAACAGGTCGTCATTGAACGAATCATTGGCATACCATGACCTCCTTTTAATGGCTTGCCCCTCAGGCCTGTGCTTACGTGGGAAAGCACGCTGCAACATAGTCGGGGCAATACCTTCGAAAAAGACGTTCGGCTTCCTTAACTACCTAACAGTGCTCTCGGCACAAAGGATGGAAGCGGGCCTGCTGGATCGACGGGGTTGAACACCCGAACCTAACAAGCTGACTCGCTCCCCCTATTATCCTATTCAACATAGTATCCACCAAGCCCTGCGAGGACGCTACAGCTCAAACCGTACGGAAAGATCGCCACGGCCCGTCCAGATCTCCAACTGTACCCACGTTGTGGATTCATCAATGATAGGCTGCCCTTCCACCGTCTGCGGAAAGCCCAGCACATTGACGGCGTAATACGGTGGTTCGCCTGCTTTGACGGGGAAGACTTCGATCTCTGCAGCCTCCGCCGTAATACCTTCCGACGTTTCCAAGAATACACGGCCCATACCCACACTGCGTTCGCGCAGGTCCGTCAATTCCGGTGAAAACTCGCTGACAAACAAGTGCACCAAAACAACCTGGTGGTCTTGAGCCAAGTCCCGCCAAAGCTGCCACTGCTCTTCTACTGCAGCGGCAGATAATTCCGCTTCACTGGCATACTCCTGAAAAGCCTGCTGCAGACCGATGGCTGTCAGGATCTGCGCATACGAGCGAGTATCCCAAGCCCAGCGGCCAAGGCTTCCCGGACTCCCCATCTGCTGGCGTTCCCACTGAACCAGAATCTGCTGCGGCGCCAGGCTTGCAGCCCGCAGCGGCGACAAATCGGCTGGCAGCGAGACCATCGGGGCATAGATTACACCTACGATGAGCCCGAGAGAAACAATCCGAAACAACAGAGTGCGCCCGAATCCCAGCCGTGGACTGGTTCGCCAGGCAGGCAGTCCCACAAACCCAACAGTCAGAGCTCCGCCCACAAACCCGCCGACGTGACCCCAAACATCCAAACCGGCAGGGCTGGCCACATTCCAAAACACATTGATCAGCAGAATGCTCATAGCCCACTGCGATATGGCCTGCGGCACACTTCTTGGGTCCAACGTCTTTGAAGCCAGAATATAGCCCAAATACCCCATGATGGCTCCACTAGCACCAACAGATATCACATTGGGTGCATTCAACAGAGCACTGAAGGCTGTACCTGTAAGACCGGCGGTTAAGAAGACCGCAAAAAACCGCAGCGCTCCAGCCAACTGTTCCACCACAGAACCCAGCATATACAGCACCAACATGTTCATCAGCAAATGAAACAGACCCAGATGAAAAAGAACAGCGGTGAGCAGCCGATACACTTGGCCTTGGGATACGGCCCGACTGCTGACACCAAATATGGATGTCAAATTGACACTGGAGGTCATTTCAACAACAAGCCCAAACAGGTGCAGGCCGCTCAGCAAAATGATGGTAATATACACTGCCCACACTTGGGGCGTTTGGCCTGTCAGGTGGCGATAGCCCCGTCTAAGGCCATGTATTGGACTCATAGGTACTCCTTTCTTTCTGGTCACGGGCGTGTTCATGCCGGTCTGCAGCGGCGAAACGGATTTGCGCTGCAAATCTGAACCCATGATCAAACATGGTCTAGAAATCTGGTTTGCCAAGAGCCTTGCGCCCGGACGCTAGCAGGCGAGATGCCTCACGCCGGCGTTTCTCCGAGCCGAACTGCCACCTTTGACCGTCGAAAGATGTCGATGCAACAGGCCTGCTAGGAGTCCACTTCAATCGTGGCTTTGGCACCCCAGACAGGAACCAAAAAATCCCGTTAGCGGGAACTCCGTGATCACATCGACCCAATGCCCCTCTTCGAGCAGGGTTTTGGGTGGAGCCCCTGTCGGAGGCTGTGACCATCTAGTTCCATTCCGCAAGCGGCCTCCAATTCCTGCCTGCAACAGGAAACCACCCGCGTTTTGTAGAAACATTCATAATAAGGACGGTGATACCCGATGCTATCCCTGGGACCGAAACCTTTAGTACTATCGACCGGTGCAGAAACCATTTGCCAAGGGCTGCAGGAACACGGATACCAAGCGTATATTGTGGGCGGCGCTGTTCGCGATGGTCTCCGGGGTTTGATCCCTGAGGACTGGGATATTACCACGGATGCCACACCCGATGAAGTGGAAGCGGTCTTTCCTCGCACTTACCCTACAGGTAAAGAGTTCGGAACCATTTCCGTGGGAATTGGGGACGAACTGCTAGAAGTAACAACAATGCGCCAAGACGGGGCTTATAGCGACCAGCGGCGCCCGGATTTGGTGATTTATACCAAAGATATCAGAGAAGACTTACAGCGGCGCGACTTCACCATTAATGCCATTGCCTTCGAACCCAAGAGCGGGCAGTATCTGGACCCCTTTGGCGGTCTCAAAGACGTACGTCGCAAGCGCTTGCGCACGGTGGGACCGGCCGTCCACCGATTCTATGAAGATCCCCTGCGCATGCTGCGACTGCTGCGCTTCATGGCGGTATTGGAGTTTAAGCCGGTGAAAGAAGCCTTAGATGCTGTCAATCCCGACCAAATCCGGACGGTAAGTCGCGAACGAATCCGCGACGAGCTGACCAAATTACTGCTGGCTCCCAGACCCACAGTGGCCTTAGAGACGATGTACCAGTTAGGCGTCATGGCCGAGCTCCTTCCCGAGCTGGCAGCCTGCGCCGGAGTTCGTCAGGGCAGCATGCACCATTGGGATGTACTAGGGCATTCCATTCGCACCGCTGAGGCTATCAAACCTGAACTCCATTTACGACTGGCAGCGCTGTTTCACGATGTTGCGAAACCACTGACCTTCACCGAAGGCGCTGATCACCCTCACTTCTACGAACACGACGTGCAGGGCGCGGAGATTGTGCGCCAGCGTCTGCTGGAGCTGCGGTTCAGCCGCCGTATGACCGAGCGCGTCGCACATTTGGTTCGCTGGCACATGTTTCCCGTCCATCCCCAATCCACCGATCGCGCTCTCCGGCGCTTCGCCGCCAAAGTGGGGCGCAAATCGGTCTTTGAGTTGTTGGAGCTGCGCCGCGCCGACATTATGGCCAGCCGCTTCCAACCCCGACAAGCGCTGGAATATGGCAAGCGGTTGGCAAGCCGCCTAGATGAGGTGTTGGCCCCCGATACAGCCTTGACTACCGAACACCTGGCTATCAATGGCGATGACATTCTGCAGGCCCTTGACATAAAGCCTGGTCCGCTGGTAGGTGACATCCTCACCTATCTGCTGCAGCAGGTCTTGGAAGATCCGCAGAAGAACACCCGCGCAGCTCTGCTGGATTTGGCCCATCATTACTACGCTAAGCAGAGCCCGAACAACGAAGATAAGGCCTAAGCACCTGCCAAGCCCGCAATTTTTCCTGGAAATTGCGGGCCTTTTTCGTGGGTATAGGACTCGAGGACGGCAACTCCAGAAAGGTTATGTGAGCGAATTCTTGGCGGTTTATGTGGCGATCAAAGGTTTTCTGCGCTTCGCGCCCATTGAAACCAACAGCAACCAGAGTTGGCTGCCGGTGCAGAAAGGCGGAGATCGGGTTCACTCTGCGGTCTGTAATGCTGGCGTCCGCACTCCCCAACCGCTGGCAGCTAGCCAGAACATCCCAAAGGGCCACGCCGCATTCCTTGAGCAGCAGCTTCTTCTGCCCATAGTCCTGCAGTGGCGGGCGTTCAGCCAGAGCAAACAGCAGGGGCCAAAAGTGATTGCGGGGATGACCGTAATACTCCTGACGTTCCAACGATCGGACGCTGGGCATGGATCCAAGAATCAGCAACGTCGGCTGCGGATATATGATCGGTGGAAACGACTGGACTGCTTTCGGCTGCATGGCTTGACTCCTTTCAAACAGGCACGGTTGATCTGCGCAGAAAAACACCCCTAACACCACGGTTTGCACAAATCGGGCTTTGGGCAGAGAACGTTCACGGTCGTCCGGCCCGCAGATAGGCCTCAACGACACTGGCGTACTCGCGGCTCCAGCGACTCTCAGTAAGTGCTCCGGCCTGCGCTGCCTGGTAATGACGCCAGTGTTTGCGGGCCGAATCTATTTGGTCCAATCGGGTGGCGCAATAGGCCAACCGCAGATGATCTCCAACCATAGCGGGGTGCTGCGCCCAGAGCTGCCAACTGGCGTCTAACTCTGCCAGCCAGCGGCGCCCCTGGGCATCATCAAGACGCTCCACAGCTTCCTCCAGAATAGCAATATTCACCTGCCAGGCATCGTGGTCGCGGGCAGCAGCGTGCAGTACCTGCTGAAGTTCGCGCAGGTCAGAGTAGGCGTTGGTCAGCGAATATGGCTGGCTTTTAAATGTACGGCGAACCCAGAGACGCTGGCGCAGGCACCATGTCTTCGCGGCCACGGCCTGCGCCGGTAGAGTGGATACTACGTGGGTCAGCTGATCGAGGGCTTGGTTCTGCATATACAGATATGTGGGTTGTTCCAAGGACTCGAAGAAATCGTGAGGTCCGCCTTGGTACCACTGCAGAAGCTCGTAAATACAGCGATACCCTTGATAACGATGGAACAGTGGAGCCCGGCGCAGCAGGCCCATGCAGCTTAGCCATTTGGTCAACCAATAATCCGGATCCCAGCCACCGCCAGCGGCTGCCTGGCCCACACGAATCTGATACCAGAGCAGGAACTGCGTACCGCACTCCTGTCGTAAGGATTGGTCCCAGCCGCCAACATCGTTCAACCCGGGAACATCCTCATAACCCCAGCCCAGTGCCGCCACAAACAGCTGAACTCGCGCTGCAAGGGACGGCGGCTGTGTCGCTAACCACTGCTGCCACTGCTGCATAACCTCCAGCGTCTCGTCGCCTCCAGCAGCCAGCGATACACCAAACCAAGCTTGATAAAGATCGCCAATGTTGTGGGTCCCGGCGTTGGAATCTGCCAAGGCCAATGCCTGCAGGCTGTGAGCCCTAGCCAGCTGATAGTCGGCGCGCAAGACGGCCCACTGCGCCATGAGCTGGTACAATCGCCACAACCCCCTGCTGCTATCGGGCGCGGTCTCCCCTTCTTCACGAATCTCCACTGCAGCATGACGCACATAATCTTCGGCATCATCAGCTTTTCCCTGCAGATACAGACGCTGTCCCCGCAGCCATACCGCCTCTGCCGGAGGCAGCGGCCCTTGCACAGGCACGGTATCCGTTCCCGCCGCCCAGCCATTCACTAACAGCACACGGCTGTGAAGAGCAGCAAAGATGCGCTGTTCCCAGGGCAGAAGCTCTGGGGAACGAA
The DNA here is from genome assembly GCA_007132255.1 of Limnochordia bacterium. GTDB lineage: Bacteria > Bacillota > Limnochordia > Darwinibacteriales > B1SED10-159 > SLOZ01. The sequence continues at coordinate 7,844 of SLOZ01000414.1, forward strand.
TCCGCTGCAGATAACGCAGGGCGGCGGCAGGCTCACCCTTTCTCAAGGTACAGATAGCGCCAATAACGCTGTGGTAAAAACGATCTGCCGTTGAACGCTGGGGAACGCCAGTTTCTAGTTTTTTCAAGATTTCCAAATGCTGTCCACGACCGCCCGCCTGCAGCCAATGCCACCAAAATCGCGGATAACTGGGCATGAAGCCCAGGGCCCAATACAGAGTTAACAGCACCAGACCCGTACCCGTGGTGATCAAAGCCGCTGG
>SLOZ01000306.1 GCA_007132255.1 Limnochordia bacterium
ATTTGCCGTAAACTAAGAAAGTGTGAATTCCAAAAAAGTCAGGTGGCCTCCTATATTGAAAAAACTACTGCAAGTTTTGTTGGTCTTACTTATCATTGCCAGTGCCGCCGGTGTTGTGATGGTGGCTTGGCACAGTGGAACGATTATTGGCCAAATGGTAGATGTCCGTGTGGAGCCAACCATTTCCTGGCCCCTAGGGGCAGCGGAGCGCGTCCAGGCTTTGGATGTCCCGACAGAAGGCGACATTGCTCTGCACGCGTGGCATCTCGAAGCCCCAGAACCGCAGGGACTCGTGATTCTCCTGCACGGAATGCATGGTATGGCAGCATCGTCCATGGTACACTTCGGTCTACCTTTGCAGGAGCAGGGGTATGAAGTGTTTGCTCTGGACATGCGGGCCCACGGGCGGAGCGGCGGTGACGAAATTGGCCTAGCGTACACGGAAGTGAACGATGTCGTCCACTTGCTCAACTGGCTGCAGACTGACTCGAACTACCGTGAATTACCAATAACCCTGATTGGACACTCCATGGGCGGTGCCACCGCTATTAATACGGCTGCGGTGAGGCCCGACGTTGCCAAAGTTGTCAGTATCAGCGGATTTGCTTCTTTTGAAGAAACCTTTGTGGACGTTCTGCGGTCTGAGGCTGTCCCTGAGCCCATTGTTTATCTGTATCGCTTGGGTGTGCGGCTGCAGTTATGGCGCCGCTATGGTCTTAACCCTGTGGTTCAGGCACCGCTGCGCCAAGTTTCCGCCGTCACACAGCCTCTACTCCTGATCCATGGCGACGCTGACGAACAGATCGATGTCCGCCAGGCGCGCATGCTGCACAGTGAACAACCCGAAGCCGAACTTTGGTTGATACCCGACGGGCGCCACGACGTGATCCAGCAGGTGTTTTTCGATGAACCATGGCGGCAGCAGCTCTTGGCGTTCTTAGCACGTTGAGGAAACGCCAAATGCAGGTCGGAGGATTGTCTTTTTTCGAGCGACCGTGAAACACAGGCATGTCCATTTACCTTCCAATTGATGAGGCCCCGCCGATCAACTCTGGTGCTGCGGGCCTAACCAACGATGATCCTTAGGGAGTGACTAATTTGCTTATTGATATGCATGTCCATACCAACCGCCACAGTGGCTGCGGGCGCTCGACACCCGAGGCCATGGCTGCGGCAGCACTGCGTTCCGGACTGGACGCCATTGTCCTAACCGAACATGACTACATCTGGCGGCGAGCCGAATGGGAGGAGCTGCAAAAGCGAACACCAAATCTGAAGATCTTTCGCGGCATTGAGGTCACCAGTGATCTCCAAGAGCATTTTTTGGTGGTAGGAATCCTGAACCCCCAGCTGCTCTGGCCCTTTATGGATGAACGGGAGCTATTTGCGGCTGTGGAAGCAGAACAGGCAGCGATCATCCATGCCCATCCATTTCGCTATCGCGACAAACAGCAGCGACGGATTCTGCAGTTGCGACCGCATGCGGTAGAATACATGTCCAACAATGTGCGCCCTGACATGCAGCCCCGCATCAAACAATTAGCGGAGCATCACAAGTGCAGTCTCACAGCCTCGTCCGACGGCCACGTAACGGATACCGTCGGCATGTATGCCACCCGACTGCCTGGTTGGCCGCAGACAGAGCAGGAACTGGCACAGCTTCTGCGCAGCCGCAGTCAACAGTGGGAGTTGGTAGACGGACGGCACCCAGCCGTTGGTCTATGACGCAGCTCGGTGGGCACTGGTAAGGAAGAAGCCTGGCGTTTGGATTCCATCCGGAAACCAAACTCCAGGCTTTTTGTTCATCCAAATCGTTCATCACTTACCGTAGATGGGGCCTAACGTGCTGCAGGCTCTGTAATCGGCGCCTTCCGGATCGGAGGTGCCGAAAGCACTCCACATGCTCGGCCGGAAGATACGATCGGGACCGACGTTATGCATACACACCGGAATGCGCAGCATAGCCGCCAGTGTGATGAGATCGCCACCGATATGGCCATAACTATACGAACCATGATTGGCGCCCCAGTTGGCCATGACCGAATAGACGTCGCTGAATGCTCCTGCGCCAGTCAGATTCGGTGCGAACCAGGTTGTAGGCCATGTGGGATCCGTCCGCTGGTCCAAGGCATCATGCACAGGACTGGGCAGTTCCACCGTGTAACCTTCAGCTAACTGCAGAACTGGTCCCAAGCCCTGCACCAGATTCACTCTGAGCAGCGTAACTGGCATGCCGCCTTTTGTGGTGAAATCCGTGGAATATCCGCCACCTCGGAAGTAGCCCAAGTTGGAGGTACGCCATGAAACGGCCTCTAAACAGCGCTCGACCTCCTCGGCTTCGATGTCCCAGAAAGGCTTCATGGCCGGAGCAGCATCAATTGACTGCCGACCAGTTCCATCTAGAGCAGCTGGCCCAGAGTTGATCAAATGGATCAAACCATTAGCAGCTGGACCATCGGGCGTATGCCCCGTAGCCTCAGCAATGGCCTCGGGACTCCAATACGTCCGAACGTCGGCAAATACTTGAGCGGTATTGGTCAACAGATGGCCAAAGAGCATCGCCACGGCGTTAAGACTGTCGTTTTCGGTAGCCACGATAAAGGGTTGACGCACCCCGTTCCAGTCAAAGGATGTACTAAGGATAGCTTCCATGAAATCGCCATTTGGGAAATGGTCTGTCCACTGCCGTTGCCCCTGGAAACCGGAGGCGATGGCATTATGACCCATGGCCTCCTCGGCGAAACCAAGGTCAGCCAATTTCGGATTGCCAATCATCAGGTCGCGACCAATCAAGGTCATCTTGACGACGAATTCCCAATCCTTATCCTTTTGCTCACGGGTGCGCTGGATGTCTTCCGGATTATTGTCCGGTCCTTCGGGGCAGTTTTCCTTCACCCACTGTAGAGCTTTCTCATATTCATCCTTGTCATAAATTTCTTCTTCCATGCGCCGGACGAACTCGGACATATCGACGTATTCGTTGCGCATACCCAAAAAGTTCTGGAAGAAGTCTTCGTTAACCATCGATCCGGCAATGCCCATGGACACAGAACCCATGGCCAAATACGCCTTACTGCGCATAGTGGCCACAGCCAGACCCGAGCGGACAAACTGTAGGATCTTGCCCCGAACATCGTCGGGAATGGTAGTGTCCGCGGCATCCTGCACATCGCGGCCGTAAATACCAAATGCCGGCAGACCTTTCTGGTTGTGTGCAGCCAAAACAGCTGCCAGATACACGGCACCTGGCCGTTCGGTGCCATTGAAGCCCCAGACGGCCTTGGGGGTCAGCGGATCCATATCCATGGTCTCGGAACCATAACACCACGATGGCGTCACGGTCAGCGATACACCAACACCTTCGCGCCGGAACTTCTCTTCTGCCTGTGCGGCTTCATAAATGCCGCCAATACAGGTATCGGCAATTACACACTCAACGGGGTGGCCGCTGGCATGACGCAAATTTTCACGGATCAGCTCCGCCGCTGCCTTGGCCATGTTCATTGTCTGTTCCTCCAACGACTCGCGGACACCGCGTCTCCGTCCATCAATGGTGGGTCGAATGCCTACCTTGGGCAGTCCTTGGGGATAACGATTCACAAACTGGGTCGTGTCTTGGTTGTTCACACTCATGCTTGCTATTCCTCCATTTCACAGTGTTTCTATCGTCCTTGTACAGGTCTCCTGCAACGGCATGTCTCACCAATGTATTTCGCAAAGAGGTCTCACGCACGTACTGAGCCCTTCGTGACCGGCCCAAAGCATGGCCAGCAAGTTGTTCGGAGGCTTGTTCGTTGGGCCATCGTTTCTCCATTGGATCTGCCTACCTAGGAAAGGTAGCCTAACTCGCGCAGCTCTGCCTCCATTGTCGATCGAGCTTCGGGGGAAAGCGGGCCGATCGGACGCCTAGCCTGACCCACGGGAAGGTCACGAAAAGCCAGCCCATCTTTATACACATTCAAAGGCAGACCGGAGTACATGGTAGCTACCAAGGTATCAATACGTTTCTGGTGCGCTGCGCCTGCTTCTTGGTCCCCCGCCTGCATGGCATGCCAAAGATCCAGATACGATTCTGGGAACACCCCGGCGAAGGAGGACACCATACCACGGGCGCCAAACTTCATGCCCTTGAACCCTAACCTATCCGCTCCGACCAATACCGTGAACTGATCGTTCTGCATTTGACACAGCTCTTCAAGGTAGCGCTCATCGCCGCCGCTGTCCTTAATGCCGGCAATTCGAGGATTCGCCAAAAGCTGCCGAATCGTACTGATGGGGATTGGGCGTCCGGTATGGCTTGGTATGTTGTAAAAATACACAGGAATACTGGATGTTGCCTCCACCACAGCTGCATAATGGTCCACTAGTTCCTGTTCCGAATAGGTATAGTAAAAGGGCGAAACCACCGATACTGCAGCGGCCCCATGATCCTCGGCATGGCGACTCAACCGAATTACCTCGGCCGTCGTCAATGCTCCGACATGGGCTAAAACAGGAACCGACCCGGCTAAGTGTTTCACCACAGCTTCGAGGAGTTCCTCACGTTCATCTGTTGTCAACATCACACCTTCGCCGGCGGTCCCGCCGGGAAACACACCGGTGATCCCTTTCTCCAAAAGAAAATCAAGGTAGACCTGCAATTGGTCCAAATCAAGACTCCCCTGCTCTGTTAGCGGCGTGACCATCGCTGGGATAATACCCTTCAACTCTGCCAAATCTAACACATCCTTCCTTTAGCTTCTGTTTACAAACCTGGTTTATGACTTTGTTTGCCGAGTCGGGTACAAAATTCTGCTGCGAGATTCTGCTTACGACTGAAGCATTGTTGGTACTCCCGCAACGCGCTCCTTGCCAGAAGCACTTAGAAAAGCATGGGGTCGTCTATCCACTCCATCTCAAGGTCTATCCCCTTCAATGCTGAGCAATCTGTACATACTGTCTTGGTCTAACTAACCGTAATCGTCGTCTCGCCATTGACAGTTTGTGTAGCTGATTTGCCGTCTTGGGTAATGCTTACCTCCACAGCACCACTTAAAGGTGTAACCCTATAACTGTCTTTACGTGTATCATAAACCAACTCTGCGACATGCTCCTGTCCGTTACCCAGCCAAACAGAAAAACGTTTGGTTACCATGTATCCCTGCACAAATACGCTTCCAGATGCGGGCATTGTCCAAGCATCAATTTCGCCATTCAATATCGTCGGTCCCCAATAATTTCTACTATTTCTCACAGGTGCATCTGCGTGAGGGCTATTATGCAGCCACCGAATACGATCAGTTTCATCGGTAATGCTGAGCATATACCTAGGGTTCGATTCCAAGTCCATACCGTCAGCAATCGCCTGCGATTGAGAAACAGAGACAGAGCTATCATCTTGGTCATGAAATACCCACAATTTTCCCCCTTGAAGGTTTTTTCCAACTCCTAAGTGATGCGCTCTGCTCCTATATGCACCCGGATTGGTGTCTGGAGTAAAACCTATCCAATCGGTTAGCACGGTCTGCCGAGACGGGTGAGTATACCACCATCCAATCTGTTCCTCATAACCATAGTCAGAAATCCCAAAGTGGGCAACATAGTTTTGAAAGGTATCAGGGAATTTGACCGCCAACCCCAACACATTACCGCCACCGCCTGAGTATCCACTGCAATGAATATTGTCTGGATCAACAACATCAGAGAAGTTTGCCTTGAGGAAGCGAACTAAGTCGTAGATATCATGTAGTTCTCTGCCGCTCACGTCTGGTGCGCCGCTGGCACCGTTTCTTCCCCGCATGCCTACCGAAACAGCAAATAGACCATAGTGGGCCATATCTTCCATGATGCAACTGGTCATGGAGTTTGCGTTTTCGACAAAACCGTGTACTAGTACAACGACAGGCAGTTTTGGCGCATTAGTGTAATAAGCGTATTTGGCATGCAAATTACCAATTGGGTCTATGGTGCTTGGATAGCATATATCTCCTGTTTCATAGTTTGGCTCGTCATTGGTTTTTCCAGTTGCCGATCCCAAAGGCTCTGCTATCATCTTCGTCCGTCAACTCCGATTCTTAAAAGCTTAACAGATTCACCAAACGCCGCGAGATGCCCTGCCTTCAGGCATGGGGTCTATGACTTTTTGGGTCCCCATGGGCGTCAGGAGCCTAATAGCCACTAGTTTTCACGGGCAAAAACCTACAAAGTAGTCGGGTAACCTGACGTTTATCCATGCCAGCGGAAGCTACGGCAATACCAATCCATTTAGGCTCGTACACAAAACTTGCATTCGCCGCATTCAGCACAGCCTTCCTGCAAACTTTGTTATCAATACCGGAGGCGATTATGGCTGCAGACTTCGGCACTATACTTCACCTTGGACAACAGCGCCCCTGAATCCCGGTCATGAACTCGCCATGCCACGAACATTTAAAAAAGCGTGGGGTGATTCATCCACTCCATCAAGCGTACATCGCCTTGGATACTCAGCAATCTGTATAGATACCTGTAGGGAGCTCGCACCTCCGTCAGTATTGGTAGTGGTCGTACCGACGTGTACCCATCCGCCACCGCACTCGCTGTTCTCTGGTCCAAAACATATTCCAAGGCAATGAAATCCAAGGCAGGCGGTGCCAATACATACGCTTCGGTATCAACCACAGCCGTGATCTGGCCGGAGTCGACAAGAAACTGGGTCGGATCCATGTCCACCAACACCGGCGAACTCTGGGTCGGAATCGGCAGTGCCTGCATGTCTGTGGCTAGCTTTGGCAGCGCTGCAGCAATGTCGGGCTCCGCCAGCCAATACCGTTCCACCAAATCCTCCATCACCTCGACAGCGGCATCATGAAACTCGCGCAGCGGCTTTCGAGTCGAGCCGTCCAATGTTCCGAACGTATCGAAAGCTTGCGTGTGGACTTGTGCCAACCAGCGCCCGAGGCCATACAGGAGTGATCGCGGTGCGGTAAAAAACGATGTCAGGGCTGATCCAGGCATGTGTTCTACCACCAAAAACTGACGCCCGGCCAGTACCTTCCGTTCAAGAACACGGGGGCATAAGACATCCGTAGAGCCGCTGAGGATGCGAGCTGCATACTCCATGGTATCACCGCTCGTGGGATCCAGCCCGAACAACCGCCAACAACCCCACCAAAAATCAATATCTGGAACACTGCTCCACCGAGACGCTCGGACCACAACGTCCCGCAGTGTGGTCTCGACCAACCAGACATCACTGGCATGTCCTGAATAGCCAGGGTCCATATACCGGCAGCGCACGATCGGTTCGGTGATCAAGTCTTCCGGAAGTTTTGGGTTCTGCATGGATCGACCGCCTTTTTTGCCGGTTTTGGGCCCGGTGTTTGTCCGAGGAATGATATCAAACCTAGGTCGATACTCATATTCAACTCCTATCTATACTTCTCTCAAGAAGGAGACTTCCCTGTGTATTTCGGCAGCGACCGACAATTTTCTCAGGGAACGCGATGTGGGAATAAATTCCATGTACCAGGTACCTGGAAGATTTGCCCAAAAAGGTTGGTCCCGGAAAGGCTTGTCCAATTCCCATTCTACAAAGGATTTAGCTGTCGGCAGTTCGAACCTATGCAGTAGTATACCCAGACAACTGGAGAGGCGGTGCATCTGTGCAGAACATAGATTGGCAGTCCATTCGCGAACGTTTCGATCAGTGGTGGCAGCATAAGCCTATGGAGCGGCCACTACTGAAGCTGACAGTGACAATGCAAGAAAAACCGAACCGATCTGAGGACATGCAGAAACGCTGGCTTGACTTGGACTCGCTGTTAGAGCGAGAACGTCAACTGCGGGCATCGACAACCTATTTTGGCGAAGCATATCCAGACTTTTGGCCGAATCTTGGTCCCGGGAGTTTTGGAACATTTTTGGGGGCAAAACCGCACTTCTTGCCGGACACGATCTGGTATGATCCATGTTTTGATACGTTGGCCGCTGTTCAACTGCAGCTGGATCCGAAAAACCGCTGGTGGCAGTGGAGTTTGGAGGCTACCGAGCGCGCTGTGGCAGAAAGCGATGGCAGCTATTTGGTGTCCACACCGGATTTGGTGGAGAACCTCGATACGATCGCTGCCTTGGTTG
>SLOZ01000218.1 GCA_007132255.1 Limnochordia bacterium
ATTCCCGTGGACCAGTACCGAGAAAACATTCGCAGGAAGACGGAACAGTACGAGGGCTTTGTGGATATGGCACGCCGCGGTGAACTGCCGGCACTGAGCCGCAGCGTGGAGTATGGGCCCAGCATGATTAACTCCATGGTGACCGGAGAGCTGTGCCGCGTGTATGCCAATGTCATGAACACCGGCTTGATAACGAACCTACCAGAGGACGCTGCGGTGGAAGTTGCCTGCCTGGTAGACGAAAATGGCGTGCACCCCTGTCATTACGGTGCGCTGCCGCCACAGTTAGCCGCGCTCTGCCAATCTAACGTATCTGTTCATCAACTAGCTGTCGAGGCAGTCTTGCAGCAGGATCGTCGCTATATCTACTGGGCGCTCATGATGGATCCAGTGACTCATTCGATGTTGACACTGGACCAGATAGAAACCGTGGTGGATGAACTGGTGGACGCGCAGCCGGCGTACCTGCATTCCCACTTCGGTTAAAGGGGGTTCTCGCATGTTTCTGTACTTGGTGAACCGCGTATTGATGATTATTCCTACCCTGATTGTCATCTCCATGATTTCGTTTGTGATCATTCAGCTGCCACCCGGCGATTACCTGACTACGTATATGGCCCGGCTGCAGCAGAGCGGCTACACCGTGGATCAATCGGAGATTGACTCCCTCAACCGGCGCTACGGCCTGGACCGCCCCATTCACGTTCAGTATTACCGATGGATAACCGGTGTTCTGCGAGGCGACTTTGGGTATTCGTTTGACTGGCAGCGTCCAGTTAACCAGTTGATCTGGGAACGTCTGGCGCTAACCCTGGCTGTCACCACGGCATCGCTTATTTTCTCGTGGATCCTTGCGTTTCCGATTGGAGTGTATTCTGCTGTCAAGCAGCACTCAGTGGGCGACTACTTTTTCACGTTCCTTGGATTTCTGGGGCTGGCAACACCGAACTTTATGATCGCTCTGCTCCTCATGTTTGTGGCGCACCGTTACCTGGGGTGGAGTGTTGGCGGCTTGTTTTCCCCGGAATACATGGCGGCCCCCTGGAGTATGGGCAAGGTTGTCGATCTGCTCAAGCACCTGTGGATTCCGATGGTGGTCGTCGGCACTGCGGGGACAGCTGGATTGATCCGTGTCATGCGCAACAATCTTCTTGACGAGTTGAGCAAGCCCTATGTGCTGACAGCGAAGTCCAAAGGCCTTAAGGAGGTCACCATGCTGTTTAAGTACCCTGTCCGGCTGGCTATCATACCGTTTGTTAGTACGGTTGGGTGGCAGCTTCCTAATCTGATTTCCGGGGCAACCATCGTGGCGGTAGTCCTGAGCCTGCCCACAGCCGGCCCGCTACTCCTACGAGCTCTGCTCAGCCAAGATATGTACTTGGCAGGGAGTTTCGTCCTTCTCCTAGCCTCATTAACTTGTATCGGAACGCTGATCTCCGACGTGCTGTTGGCGCTGGTAGATCCGAGGATCCGTTATGAGTAGGTGGCTGGAGACGGATGGAGAAAGGAGCGTGTTCATCGATGTTTAAGCGCAGCCGAGATACCGGGCAGGACAGCCAAGAGAGCAAAATCTACTATGCATCGCAAAGCCAGCTGATCTGGCGGAAGTTCATCAAGCACAAGCTAGCCGTGTTCAGCGGTCTGGTCATCCTTTTCATGTACCTCGTCGTCATTCTCGCCGAATTCGTGGCACCTTACAACCCCAATCAGCGCAACACCTACTATCGCTACGCCCGTCCTCAGGTAATTCGTTTCTGGAGTGAGGACGGATTTCATCTGCGACCATTTGTCTACGGTTTGGAACGGGAGATGGACCCCGTTACGCTGCGGCGCTCGTTTCATGAAGACCCTAACCAGATTCTGCCTCTGCGGTTTTTTGTCCGCGGGTATGAGTACAGGCTGTTAGGCCTGATACCCACAGACCGGCACCTGTTCGGCGTGGATGGCGACAATGTCGTATATTTGTTTGGCTCCGACGATTTGGGGCGGTGTGTGTTCTCCCGGGTCGTGTATGGTGCCCGCATTTCCATGACCATTGGACTGGTAGGCGTGTTCCTAAGCTTTGTGTTGGGGCTGCTCTTCGGCGGACTGTCGGGATACTACGGAGGCGTAATCGACAAGTTGATCGGGCGAACCATGGAGATCTTGCGCAGTTTTCCGCAGATCCCCCTTTGGATGTCGCTCTCGGCCGCACTTCCGGATCATTGGCCTATTATCCGGACCTATTTTGCCATTACGCTGATCCTTTCTGTCATCGGTTGGACGGACCTAGCAAGGGTAGCCCGCGGGAAAATCTACTCACTGAAAAATGAAGACTTTGTGGTGGCAGCTCGTATGGCGGGTACCAGCGAACCTAGGATCATCCTCGAGCATCTCGTACCCTCATTTATGAGTCACATCATTGCTGCCATCACCTTGGCGATTCCCGGCATGATCTTGGCCGAGACGTCTCTGAGCTTCCTCGGCATCGGTCTGCGGCCACCAGCCATAAGCTGGGGCGTACTCCTGCAGGCGGCGCAGAATATCCATACCATCGTTCTTGCGCCATGGCTCATGATTCCGGGTGTCTTCGTCATTATTTTCGTGCTGGCATTCAATTTTCTAGGTGATGGGCTGCGCAATGCGGCTGATCCTTACTAGGTGGGAAGGCGAGGTGTGATTTGTGACCGAAAACGGGTCGAAGAACATTATCGATGTGAAGGACCTGCAAGTGAGTTTCTTTACCGATTCCGGTGTCGTGAGGGCGCTGAACGGTGTTAATTTTGCCATTCCCCAAGGAAAAGCCATCGGTGTCGTCGGTGAAAGTGGATGCGGCAAGACAGTGACGTCCTATGCTGTTCTCCAGCTGCTCGCCAAGACGGCGAAAATCACTCAGGGTACGATTCAGTTTCAAAAACGAGATGGAACGGTTGTAGACCTGACCCAATACAAACCGGGTTCCAACGAAATGCGGCGAATTCGGGGGGGAGAGATCTCAATGATCTTCCAGGAGCCGATGTCTTCCCTGAGTCCCGTGCATACAGTCTACGACCAGATCGCGGAGAACCTCTTTCTGCACAAGGGAATAAATGAGAAACAGGCTCGGGAGAGGACCGTGGAGTTGCTTCAGTTGGTGGGTATCCCCAAGGCGGCCGAGCGCATGGATGAGTATACCTTTCAGTTCAGCGGTGGGATGCGCCAGCGAGTGATGATTGCCATGGCATTAGCTCCCGAACCGCGAGTACTCATTGCTGACGAACCAACGACGGCGTTAGATGTGACGATTCAGGCCCAGGTCCTGCAGCTGATCAAACGAATGCAGGAGGAGTTCAATCTTTCCCTCATGCTGATTACCCATGACTTAGGAGTCGTGGCTCACATGGTTGACCAGGTATATGTCATGTACCGCGGCCGCGTAGTGGAGGACGCGCCGGTCATGGAAGTCTTTTATGAACCTCGCCATCCGTATACTCGCGGCTTGTTGAACTCCATACCCAAGCTACGCGGTCCTCGAGGCAAGGTGGCTTCGATCCCGGGTACAGTTCCGGATTCTTACAATCTTCCTTCTGGATGCCTGTTTCATCCTCGTTGCAGTCAGTACATTGGCGAAGTGTGCCGGCAGAATGTGCCCCAAACCCGTGCAGTGAGCGCTAACCACAGAGTCAGCTGCTTCCTTTACGACGAGACGCCAGACGTACAGAAGGAGGTGTGATGGTGGAGACCTTAGCAGACCACTTGATCCTTGCCGTGAATGGTCTTAAGAAGTATTTCCCCATCAATAAGGGGTTTCTCGGCCGTCCCGTCGGCCACGTGCGGGCCGTCGACGATGTCGATCTGACGTTGGCTTCCGGAGAAACCCTAGGATTGGTAGGGGAGAGCGGCTGCGGCAAGACGACGACCTCGCGTCTGATCCTGCGCGCATTAGAGCCGACGGAGGGCAGCATATTGTTTCGCAGTCACCTGGGAGTCAAAGAACTAGCCACCATGTCCAGCCACGAACTCAGGCCGATTCGGCAGGACATGCAGATGATCTTTCAGGATCCGTATTCATCGCTGAACCCTCGTATGCCGATCCTAAAGTTGGTGTCGGAACCTCTGCGCAATCACGGGTATCGACGGGCAGAACGAGAGCAGCGGGTGGCAGAGCTACTAGAGTTGGTAGGGCTCGAAGCGGGCCACATGCACCGCTATCCCCACGCGTTCAGCGGTGGGCAGCGCCAACGGATAGGGATCGCCCGCGCTTTGGCTCTCAACCCGTCGCTGGTGGTCGCAGACGAGCCGGTGTCGGCTCTTGACGTGTCCGTCCAAGCCCAAATTATGAACCTGCTTCAGGAACTGCAGGAGAAGCTCCAGCTCTCCTACCTTTTCGTCGCCCATGACCTGGGAGTAATCCGGCATATCTGCAGCCGCGTAGCGGTCATGTACGCCGGACGCATTGTGGAAACTGCGAATACCGACGATGCCTTTGCCCAGCCGCTGCATCCGTACACCAGTGCTCTGTTGGCGGCGATTCCGGATGCCGATCCGGCCCGGCCCTGGGGGTATGAGTCCCTCTCCGGTGAGGTAGGGGTACCCACGTCCGAAACCGATGCTTGTTTATTTGCTCCGCGCTGCCGCTATGTCCAGGAGAGATGCCGCCGAGAAACTCCAAAGTTGGTATCCTTCGATGATGCTAGCCATCAAGCGGCTTGTCATTTTGCTGGTGAACTGTCGCTACCGGGAGTGGGCGACTAGCAGGGCTGCAGGAATGTGCTGATTCCGTAACCTGGCTTCCCGACGGTGTTAGCCGTGACATTGCGTATTACCGTACGTTTGCGTGAACCGCAAACGCTTTGATGTAGCGCGCCAGCTCAAGCTCAAGTTGGAACGTGATTACGCTGTTTTGGACACAAAAAGACCCCTTGGTCGGGGTGTCGATAGGCCTGCGGATAACGCGAAACCGGATAACTTGATTTCGAGGTACCCTACGATGGTGAAGATATCAGGAGTGAACATGGAGAGACTGTTGGTACCAAAGGCTGCGCAGGCACAGCAGCAACAGCCAAGACTAGTGGCCACTCCCCGGGCCGACGTACTGATCGTCGTCAGCCACGTCCCTGGCTTGGGCGATACCGTTGCCACGGTAAGCAGACGATAGAAATGGATGGTGTGTCGTAGTCGTTACGAGCTATCGGCATACCTCTCGGATTACAGCACGCACTTTCGGAACACGGCTGTTGCCGCTCCTACCATGGCCTGTTTGTCCTGAAACGTCGAATCCAAGAACTCCACGGCTGTCGCGTTTCCGAAGGTATGCCTCTGGACGGCCTCTTGAATCCAACCCCTTGTTAGCGGGGTGCGGACAAAGGCGTTGCCGTTTAGGATGATGCTGCGAGGCTCGATGAGATTCACAATCGTAGCGAGGCCAATGCCTAAGTGTTCGGCTGCATTGAGCAGAATGTCTTTTGCGATCGGATCGCCGTCCTGGGCGCGCTGGACGAGAACTGCGACTTGACCTTGACGATCATTGGACGGCAGCGCACTGGAACCGGAGGCTTGTTCGTAAGCCTTCACCAGAGCCTTGTTTGATACCAAAGCCTCTAAGCAGCCCTGTTTCCCACAGGTGCACAAGGGTCCCTGTGGAACGACTGTGCAGTGGCCTAGCTCACCGGCACCGTGGTATGTACCGCGGACCAGTCCGATCCCGGGAAGCAGGATTCCGCAGCCGACGCCAGAACTAACCTGCACGAAAACAAGGCTCCGTGAATTGCGGGCCTTGCCGAACCATTCCTCGGCTAGGGCCATAAGCCGGACATTGTTATCGACAGATGCTGGTATCTGTAGGCGGTCCTGCAACATCCTGCCGAGGGGGACGTCCCGCCATCCCAGGTTCGGAGCAAAACGATTTATTCCACTGGTGCTGTCGACTCGGCCGGTGGCCGCTAGGCCAATACCGCAAAGATGAACGCCAGGTCCCTGTAAGTTGGCAGTGTAGTTCGCATAAAAGGCATAGATGGCATCGACAACTTGCTCGGGCAGCGCAGTTGCGTCGAGGCGCAGCGTTTGCACGTGAAGGAACTTACCGGTAATGCCTATCACACCCATCGTTAGCCGGTCGACGCCAATTTCAACCCCGAGGGCTGTATAGGCGTCGTCGCGAAGCTGAAGGAGGATCGGAGGGCGCCCAGCGCCTGTTGGTTGTCGGGCCCCTGGCTTCTGTTCAAACAGTATGCCATCGTCGAGAAGCTGCTTTGTGAGACCGGTCACGGCCGGTGGTGTAAGGCCAATAGCCCGGCAGAGTTCGCTGCGTGATAGAGGGCCGCTGCGGACTAGAGCCTGAAGCAGCATGCGAATGTTGTTGTCGCGCAGGTCACTCTGGTTTTTCACGGCCATGGGCTCGTACCCCCCCTTTTTCACTCTCTAGTAGTTCGGCTTGCTGCTGCGAAACTCCTGCGCAGCCCCGGCGAAACAGGAAACCCCGCTACAGTTCGAGGAACCAAGAGAAGCCAATCATTTGGCCATGAACCGAAACCGGGTTTTCGATAGGAATCCTGTTCAAGGACTAACCAGAAGTTCAAGGCGCCGCAACGGTGGGTGTTATGTTGTTAGGCACTGGCGCTGTTGATGGACCGACACGAGTGGACGATGACCCAACGGCCGGTGAGCGAGCTGAAGCCCTGCGCCACAGCAGCCTAGTGTTGGACAGACGCCTGCTTCTGGACTGCTGGACAGGAACACCACCAGAACTTAGATTCGCTAGAGTGACTTGCGGATAATGAAGCGGAGTTCTTATGCTGTTGCGTCCAGCATGTGTGTATGCTCTATACGGTTTGTCGCTAAGTATGTTTGCAGGCGCGCAAGTGGAGTAGAGAGGGGTCCCTCAAAAAGGAAGTTGATGGATTGAATGACGAAATCTGGTATCGCTGATACCAAAAAAGTGAGGCTGATAACATCGTGAAAAACAAAAAACCGAACGTAATCATCATGTACGCCGACGATCTGGGCTATGGTGATGTGGGATGTTACGGGGGCGAACGCATTCCTACACCGAACATCGATCGCTTGGCCAGCAGTGGGCTGAGGTTTACCGAAGGCTACGCTGCCGCCGCTACCTGTACGCCGTCGCGCTACAGTTTGATGACCGGAGAATATCCATGGCGAAATGAACAGGCGGCCATCTTAGCTGGTGATGCGCCGCTCATTATTCCGCCCAATGCACCAACGATGCCTAGGATGTTTCAAGATGCTGGGTACACCACGGGCATCGTAGGGAAATGGCATCTCGGCTTGGGCAGCGGAGGACTGGACTGGAACCAGGATATCAGTCCCTGTCCTCTGGACATAGGGTTTGATTACTCGTACATTCTCGCAGCCACGAATGATCGGGTGCCCTGCGTATATGTGGACGGACGTCGAGTGGATGGTTTAGATCCGGACGATCCCATCGAAGTAACCTATGACCCGAACCGACCGTTTCCAGGACTGCCGACAGGCAGAAACAATCCCGAGCTACTGCGTATGATGTACACGCACGGGCATGACATGAGCATTGTCAATGGTGTGAGCCGTATCGGCTACATGCGAGGCGGCGAAGCCGCTCTGTGGGACGATGAAACGATGGCCGATGTCTTCCTCGAAAAGGCTATCGGGTTCGTGAACGACCATTCGCAGGAGCCGTTTTTCCTCTACTATGCCTTCCACCAGCCACATGTTCCGCGTCTACCGGGGCCCCGTTTTGCTGGGACGAGTGGACTCGGGCCTCGCGGCGATGTCATCATGGAAATGGATTGGTGTGTAGGTCAGCTGCTCGAGGCGCTAGAGAAGCAGGGGCTGCAGGAAGACACCATTGTGATTTTTTCCAGCGACAACGGCCCGGTCCTAAATGACGGATACAGAGACCAAGCCGTGGAGTTGGTGGGTGACCATCGACCTGCCGGCGACCTACGGGGCGGGAAGTACAGCATGTATGACGGCGGCACTCGAGTACCGTTTCTTCTGAGTTGGCCTGGTACCGTGGACTCAGGAAGTTCGGACGCGCTGGTCTGCCACACTGACTTCTATGCCTCCTTTGCGGCGCTTCTCGGCCAACCACTGG
>SLOZ01000235.1 GCA_007132255.1 Limnochordia bacterium
GTGAAGTTGCCGCATGGCTTAAAACAGTACTGCCAGAGCTATCGACCAGTTATGCAGAGGCCCTCGTTCTTCATGATATGTACGGGTACAAACACAGAGAAATCGCGCAGCAGCTGCATGTGTCAGTATCTGGGTCAAAAACAGAGGTTCAACGCGGAAGGAAGCAGTTAAGAGCAGTTCTAGAGCAGTGCTGCGATTTCCAATTGGATGCCTACGGGAATATCGTCGACTATGACCGCAAGGGTGACCCGCAGTGTTTGTGTTAGCCAAACATCATTAACAGTATCTTCAGCTGCGACCTTTTTGAATCTGGATCGTCTATATCAGTGACATGGGTGCTAGCATGGCAGTCTTACATTTCAGTTCAATTGAAAAGTTAGTTCAATCAAAACGTGTAGACTTCCTAAAGGGGGCAGAGCAGGAATGGCCAATGAAGAGATTAGAGCAGCGGTGCGAAAGAATTATGGCGGCATTGCCACGCAACAGCAGACTGGTTGTGGTTGTGGCTGCAGCTGCGAGAGTGACACGAAGGATCTAAGAACAATCGCAGAGCAATTAGGGTACAGTGAGGCTGATTTGGCGGCAATTCCCGAGCACGCAAACCTTGGTTTGGGCTGTGGAAATCCTTTGGCGCTGTTGACCTTGGCAGAAGGACAGACCGTCTTGGATCTTGGCAGCGGCGGCGGTTTCGATTGTTTTCTCGCCAGAGCGAAAGTCGGTGAGACCGGACTGGTTATCGGAGTTGACATGACGTCAGAAATGATTGATCTGGCCAGACGGAATGCTGCGCAGAAGGGGTATACCAATGTCCAGTTCCGCCTGGGTGAAATCGAGCATCTTCCTGTGGCGGATAATTCCGTAGACGTGATCATCTCCAACTGTGTAGTGAACTTGTCTCCAGACAAAGCCAGTGTGTTTAAGGATGCCTATCGCGTCCTCCGAACGGGCGGAAAACTGTGCATTTCTGATGTGGTGGCCACGGGCGAGATTCCAGCGGATGTAAGGGAAGACTTGAATCTAGTCTCCTGCTGCATTGGTGGGGCTGCAAGTGTGGAGGAAGTTGAACGTCTTCTGGAGGACGCTGGTTTTGTCGACATTCGGATGTCGGCAAAGGAGAATAGTGACGCGGTCATCTCAAGTTGGCAAATGGGTGAGCAGGCAGCATCGTTTGTTGCTTCGTACATTATCGAGGCGCATAAGTCGTAGTGGCGAAGGCTGCTGCCGAGTCTTTAGCAGCCTATCCAGAATCCGCATTGTCGGCAGGAGTTTTTTGATCAATCACGAAGTATTTATAGGTACCAATGTAATGACTTATTGAAAAAAGGGGACATTTGATGATCTACAAACCGTATGGAAAGACAGGCAAACAAGTATCGGCTGTTGGTTTTGGCGGTATGCGTTTTGATACGAGTCGCAGCAATGAAGAGAATGCAGAACTTCTGCATTACGCCAACGAAAAAGGGATCAACTACTTCGATACCGCTCCGGGCTACTGTGATGACAAGAGTGAAGACATCTTTGGTATCGCTCTGAAGAATATGCCCCATGATTACTTCGTATCGACGAAGGGGAACCCGGAGAATTTCCCCACGGCACAAAAAGCACAGGACGCTGTTAAACGTTCGATCGAGCGTTTAGGTGTGGATAAGCTCAACTTCTACCATGTCTGGTGTCTGCGCGAAATGGCCAATTATCATCTGGCGATGAAGCCGGGCGGTCAATATGAAGGGCTTTTGCGCTTGAAGGAAGAGGGACTTATCGAACATATCGTGTTCTCGTCGCACCAGCCTGGCGCTGAGATTAAGCAGATCTTAGATGAAGGCTACTTTGAAGGTGTCCTTTTAGGCGTCAATATCTTGAACTTCCCGTATCGCTGGGATGGCGTCCAGGCTGCTTACGACACTGGTTATGGCGTGGCTGCCATGAATCCTCTGGGTGGCGGCATGATTCCTACCCATGAGAAGGAACTAGCATTCCTGGCGGAAGACGGCGAAACCCCTACGGAAGCGGCGTTGCGTTTCATTATTGCCTGTAAGCAGATCAGTATCTGCCTCAATGGGTTTACCACCAAAGAGCACATTGATACAGCCTGCCGCATCGCAGATACCGCCGAAGCCTTCAGTGATGAAGACTTGAAGCAAATCCAGGCAAACCTCGGCGCCAACATGAACGAAGCCTGTACGGGCTGCGGCTACTGTTGGGACTGCCCCCAGGAAATTTCGGTTCCAGCCTATATGCAGGTCTATAACGAAAAGCAGATGTTCGGAGCCGATGATGAAAAGATGGTCAAGGTCGTCGATGGTAATCACCGCTATGGCATCTTGTTGGGAACCAAGGCCTATGCGAAGGACTGCATCGAATGCGGGCGCTGTGAAAAGGCGTGTACGCAGCATCTACCGATTATTGAGCGGCTCAAGGAAATGGCTGACTGGGAATCGAAGATGGCAACCGATTTAGTCTAAGTTCTTTGACAGACTTAAGCAGCGACGCCACGTGGTGGTCTCGCTGCTTTTCTGCGCACGGTGTCCAGGTCCAGCACGGCGGAACAAGGTGATGCAAGATGCTGTGGCGAAATCCCTAACAGGATCAGGCTCGGGCTTGCTGAGGCGGAACTGTCCGTACCGAGATGCCCAGAGTGTGTCTGCAAAGCAACCTGCAGCTCAGGGCTGGCCAACAACGTAAATGTCCCATGATTCAACCCTGTGCCTTCCTTTAGAGAGGGCTTCGAGGAGTGGTTTAAATAGTATTCGTAGTTGACAGCCTTAGAAAAGCACTGCCTTCGTGCAACGAGCGCCAGGCCCGCCACCTGCTCAAGCAACAGAAGGCGGTAGTCCATCAGATGGACCCATTCACGGTTCGCCTCTTGGATCCCGCTGCTGGCGAACGCCAAACTGGAGCAGCGGGAGTAAACCAGGTTGATGAAAGCGTGGAAAGAGGCGGTGCCGAGCGTCCAGAAAAGAATTCGAGCCAAGCGGAGCCAGCCGGCGCTCCGAATCATCAGCGCGGCAGCCAAAAGAGCTCTGGTCAGACAGAAACACCGCATCGACCTTGGCACAAACGCAAAACCCGGCATCGAAAGCCACGCTTGGACAACCGTAACCCACAAAAATGTGCGACTTGTGGTCGCAATGCAAGAAATGGCGGTCGCTATTGCCGGCCCTGCGAGGAAGCGGGGAACTTGATAGACAATGGCTATCGGGATTCTTGATACTCGAGACGGAACCATGATGTGTTGATTTCGCTGACATCGAAGCAGCAGCCGAGAAGGACTTGGCAGATGCTGCGTGAATGGACTTTGAAGTACTCAGGAGGTTGCTATGGAACGGCTCTGGCTGCTAGTTGGTATTTTGTTCTTTGTTTTGGCTATGGGTACCGTCCCGCCTGTCTCGGCAGCGGACGGCCAAGTGTTGTTTATTAATGAAATCATGGCATCCAATCGCGATGCGATAGCGGATGAAGACGGCGATTTTGAAGATTGGATTGAACTGTACAATGCCGGTGAGCGGGATATCGATGTAACAGGGTATTACCTTTCTGATGATGCCGAGGACATTACCCGGTGGCAGTTTCCGGAAGGAGAAGTCCCAGCCGGCGGGTACCTTCTGGTGTGGGCCTCGGGAAAGGATCGAGTTGGTACCGGTGGTGAACTGCACACGAACTTCCGCATCAGCCGTGACGGGGAACCTATCTTTTTCGTGGAACCGGACGGAGAAACCGTTGTCGATAGCGTGGAGGCAATTCCCATAGCGCGTACGCTGTCCTATGGCCGGCTGCCCGACGGCAGCAGCAACTGGGTGTTTTTTGACGCCGATAATGTAACACCGAACAGAAGCAACAACCAAGCTGAGGAATACCTGCTGCCCAGCTTGACCCGAACTCCGGTATTTTCGCATGGGCGCGGTTTTTATACCGAACCGTTTGCGCTGGAACTGGAGACCGAGAGTGCCGAAGCGACCATTTACTACACATTGGACGGTTCCGAACCCCATCCAGATCATGTGGGGGGGCAGACGTACTTCGTTGCTCCGGAGTATCCCTTTGGCCGTCTGAACGTGAAAACGTACGAGACCTTTGTCTACACGGAGCCCATTCCTATTCCTTACGGGAGTCAGCTGTCGAATGATCTTGTAAACATTCGGACAGCTGAGGAATGGCGAGGTCCGGCCGAGCAGGTATTTCAGGGAGTGACCGTGCGTGCGGCTGTGTACTACGATGATGAAACCTTCGGTGAAACCGTAACGCAGACGTATTTTGTGGATGAAGCTATGACCGACCGCTATACGCTGCCGGTGGTGTCCATCGTGGCCAATCCCCGTGATCTCTTTGGCTATGAGCGGGGGATCTATGTGCCGGGCTTGCTCTATGATGAACTCTATGATGCCACCCTTTACCCCTGGCAGGCCCCTGGGAATTACAGCCAGCGAGGCCGTGATTGGGAGCGGCCGGCATCCATTGAGTATTTTGAACCGGATGGCACGTTGGGGTTTGTCCAAAATATTGGCGTTCGTATCCACGGCGGTGCTACTCGTACCCGTGACCGTAAGTCGCTGCGGCTGTATGCCCGCAGTGAATATGACCAACAGAATCGCTTCAGCTATGACATTTTCCCTGGTCTAGAGCAGTACAGCGGCAGCGGTGACTTGGTGGAGGACTACAACCGCCTGATTCTGCGCAACTCGGGCAACGACTCCAACGGGACCCTGATCCGTGATGCCATCATGCAGGCCCTAGTGGATCCGATGGACATCGCTAAGCAAGCTTTTTCACCGGTGGTGGTGTTCATCAACGGTGAGTACTGGGGTTTGAAGAACGTTCGCGAGCGCTTGGATCCGCATTACGTAGAAAGCCACTATGGTGTGGATTCCGATGATGTTGTGATTCTTTACGATTACCATAATTACGACGGTACGGCCATCAGCGTCGGCAGCGAGCAAGATCTGCAGGACTTTGTCGAACTGCGCACATTTATCGACATCAATGATATGAGTGACCCCAGCCACTACGCGTATGTGCAAACCCAAATGGACATCGAGAACTTCCTTCAGTACTATATGGCCAATATCTACTTTAAAAATACCGATTGGCCACACAACAACAACCGCTTTTGGCGCAAAGATGTGGAAAAGCTCGATCCCGAAGCTCCGGTAGGTCATGATGGACGCTGGCGTTGGATCATGTTCGATACGGATTTCGGTTTTCAGGATCCGGATCATGATACGCTGCGTTGGGCCACAAGGGGAATCAACGAGCGCACAGGCGAACGCTGGCCGAATATGATGCTGTGGGGTCTTTTGGGCAACGAGGACTTCCGGCATCGCTTTATCAATGCCTTTGCCGATGCCATGAACACCGTCTTTGCTCCAAATTATGTGCACAGTGTCATTGATGAGCTGTATAATTGGATTGCTCCGGAAATACCAGAGCACCAGGCACGCTGGCAGAACGGTGGCCATTATCCACAGTTTATGAAGGACTTTGCCTCAGCACGTCCGCAGCAGATGCAGCAGCATATTGTTCGGGCCTTTGATTTACCGGGGTTGAGCAGAGTTACTGCCAGTGTCAACCCCAAGGAAGGACATATTCGCATCAACTCTGTGGACATCCGTGAAGGGACGCCGGGGATTACCACACCGATGCTCTATCGCGGCCGCTATTTTCGCGGTGTGCCGGTGACGATAACGGCTGTGCCAGCACCTGGCTATGAGTTCGCTGGCTGGCAGGATCGACCGGATCTGGAGGACGCTGCGTTTACGACTATGTTGGACAGGGAGTTGAGGTTGTTTGCCCAGTTTCGGGCTGTGGAGGATTAAGGTCAGCGGACAGAGGCGCGACTGCAGGCAACGGCGAACCAGTTAACTTTCAGTCAGTTCAATAATGGGGGTACACAGATGAAATGGGAAGAACTAACGTCAGCGAAGTTTGCAGAGGCTGTGAAAGCAACCGGTGTTTGCTTGGTGGCCATGGGCGTTGTGGAAAAGCACAGTGATCATCTGCCATTGGGAACGGATTTTCTAAATGGTCATGCATTGGCCACTTTGGCGGCTCAACGGGAGCCAGCCGTTGTCTTTCCTCACTTTTACTTTGGCCAGATTTTTGAGGCCCGCTGTTTTCCAGGGACGGTTACGCTGCCGCCAACGCTGCTCATCCAGCTGATTCAGTCTGTCCTAAACGAAATTCGCCGCAACGGTTTCCGGAAAGTGATCTTGGTCAATGCCCACGGCGGCAACACCCAGATGCTGGATTTCCTGGCGCAATGCACCTTAGCTGCAGAAAGCGATTTGGCCGTGTACGTGCACAAATCCAGCCGCTCCGAGGAGTTTCGCAGCGCCTGGGAGAGTATCGTGGAAACGCCTGTTCATGGGCATGCCTGTGAGTGTGAAACCAGCATTACGCTAGCTAACTTCCCAGAACTGGTGGATATGGACGCCGTTCCTGAAAAACCGGCGAACCCACTGGGTCGGGCAGGACATCTCGGCAGTGGATTTACCGGTGCTTCCTGGTATGCTAATTATCCGGATCACTACGCCGGCGATGCACGCAGCGCCACGCCCGAGAAGGGACGGCAGCTGCGGGAACTCCAAGTGGCTGATTTGGTCCAGTTCATTGCTGCCGTCAAAGCAGACGAGGCGATCCCAGGGCTGCAGGCCGAGTTTTTCCAGCGCGTGCGTGGTATAGCTGATGGAGAGCAGGGTTAGGGACAGTCAGGTTGTCGAAACACGTTGGCGAGGTGGCAGCCAACGGGCGGATCCTGGATCTGCAGTAGACGGTTTTTGGGCCTCCCTCTGCGTGTCAAATGAAGCAACACAGCAAGGCAGCAACACGGGGTTCGGCGATGTACAGAGGTCAAGATATGCAGCGGGTATTCGCAGCACATTTCCATCCAGTCAGCCTGCGTTTCGCTGGAGATTGCTCCCTCTCTTTATCCCATGAGGGAGCGGGTTCATCGGTAGAGAGAAGCTTTGGTCACGTTATCAGGCGGGCACACAATGGCCGCCACCCAGAGCGCCTTCTCATTGTGTAAATCAAGGTTCCAACAAATTGGTGCAAAATCCGTTTATTGACCGTTATTGTTTACCTAAGGCTCTTTCAGACCATCTCTATAAAAACACACTAAAAAATAGGACACCTCCGATGGAGTGTCCTTTAAAATAGAGCGAATGTAGGTCTGAGTTAGGTATCTGCGAACTTCCCGGATGCAGCTGGAACTGTCCTACATGGGCACGAAGTGGGCTCGTGATTCAGACGTTATCGGAAATGCCAGTCCATGCCCTCGTCCGTACATTTAGGAGTGTCTATTTTTTCAGAATATGATATACTATCAGTAAGAAAAGTAAGGAATTCTGGAGGGGTAGACATGGAATTAGCTAGAATTACGGCAAAAGGCCAGATTACCATTCCTATTGAGATTAGAAAAAGGTTGAATCTTAAGGAAGGCGACAAAGTTATGTTTATTGAAGAAGAGGGTAGAATCATTTTTGCTAATGCAGCTAAACTGGCATTTCGAGAAATTCAAGATGAAATGATTGGGGAAGCCGAAATGGCTGGTTTGGTATCTGAAGACGCTGTTAACCAATATGTCAAAGAAATTCGGAAGGATATCTGGGAGAAGAAATATGAGAGTGATGATTGACACCAACGTTCTAGTTTCAGCACTCTTGTTCCCGAGTTCTCAGATGTCGGAACTCCTTGATAAGCTGATAGATGAACATGAAATTGTACTCTGCTCTCATATAATTGATGAACTACATCGAGTTTTTGACGACAAGTTTCATCACAAAAAGAAGGTTCTTGAGCGTTTTCCTACAAAGTGTCCTTTTGAATATTTCTATACTCCCCTAGCTATCGATGCTGAATATTATCCGAATATTAGGGATAAAGACGATTTGCCTATCTTGGTTTCGGCCATTTTAGCGGATGTCGACGTAATTCTAACAGGGGACAACGATTATTTCTCTGTTGAGATGGATAGACCCGAAGTGTTGAGACCCGTGGATTTTCTTATCAAATACTGATCTAGAAATCGATTGATCAAGTGCCCTCCTGAGCACTA
>SLOZ01000127.1 GCA_007132255.1 Limnochordia bacterium
ATTCGTCATTGGTTCTTGCTCCAAAGTCGGTGGTATGTTTCCGCCCAAGGAAGATAGTCGCCAACCGACTAGGGTTTCGTTTCGAGGCTTAAGGCATTACAGAGTTGTCAGCTTCTTACTACGATACGATTCCAAAACACCAAAGGGAGACGTGATGATAGATTTTAGAAAACAGGTTCTAGGGGTGCGAGCCCTGTACGCTCGTAGTCCTCCTCTCCTAGCCATCCTTGTCTGTGTGTATAGTCTACCCCAATATAACTCATAAGTCAATACATAGTTTTACTTTTGAGATAAAAAAGACACTCTCATGAAGAAAGTGTCTGGCGCAGGCCTGCTATGTATTGAGCGGGACTGGCTGCTTGAAAGATTGCTGAACCGGCCACTAGAATCGACGCGCCGGCCTCTGCTAAACTGCGGGCGTTATCAAGGGAAACGCCTCCGTCCACCTCTATGGCAATCGGCCGGTTACCTACCATTTCCCGAGCTCTTCGAACTTTTTCGATGCTCTGCGGTATAAATTCCTGCCCACCAAATCCGGGATTAACGGACATGATGAGAATAAGATCAATGAAGTCCAAGATGGGCTCGAGCCATTCTACAGGTGTATGGGGATTTAAGGATACACCGACTTTGATAGCATGCTCACGGATAGAACTCAGTGATCGATGAAGGTGCATACTGGCTTCATAATGAATGGTCAAATACGACGGCTGTAGTTGAGCAAACCGGGCGATAAATGCGTCTGGATTGCTGACCATTAGGTGAATATCCAGCGGCAATGAGCTGGTCCGTGCAGCGGCTTCAGCGATCACCGGACCGAACGATATATTGGGGACGAAATGCCCATCCATAATATCCACGTGCAGTAGGTCTGCGCTGGCAACCGAATGAAGCTGTTCACGAAGACACGTAAAGTCAACAGCCAACAAAGAGGGGCTGATTCGAACGTTTTGCATGAGTTCGGTGATACTCGGCACCGCTAATCGGCTTGCGAGACCACCTTCTCTCCTTTCCTTTCCTTCCCTTTCCAGGACAACGATTAGGAGCCAGCAAAACCCGAAAACGTCGCTGCTTAGTAACGTCGATTTTGCTGGATTTCGTCCCAGAATGTCAAATAACTAGAATAGCGCGTATCCGGCAAGCTGCCGTTTTGGACAGCCTCCTTGACAGCACAGATCTGTTCTTTGGTGTGCGTACAACCGCGATACGGGCAGTGCTCAGCGAATTGATCCATATCGGGAAAACATTGAATTAACTGGCGTGCTGGAATCTCAGTTAGGCTGAGTTGGGAGAATCCGGGCGTGTCTGCCAGAAAGCCACCAAAAGGCAGCGCAAGCAATTTGACTTGCCGAGTGGTGTGTTTGCCGCGGCCTAACTTGCGACTGATGTCTCCTACTTGCTGCTTTTGGTCTGGGACTAAAGCATTGATCAATGTCGACTTGCCAACGCCCGAAGGGCCAGCTAAAACCGTTACTTTGTCCTTGAGCAGCGTTTTGAGAGTTTCAGTACCTTGGTGGGTTGCAGCGCTGACAGTAAACACAGGATATGCCTGGGCATGTTGCTCCATTCGCGCTAGAACCGATTGCTGGCCATTGGGCAGATCTTCCTTGTTGAGGCACACAGCGGCGGTTAAACCATGGAATTCGCTGAGCACCAAGATACGATCGAGCAACAGCATGTTGGGCGGTGGTGCTGCATAGGCCATCACGGCAACGACTTGTTGGACATTGGCGATAGCGGGTCGCGGCAGGTAGCTGCGTCGGGTCAAAACCTCATCGATATACCCTTCCTCAGACGGAGCACTGTCCAGTACGCCCACCCGATCTCCAACCAATACGCCTTCTTGTTTGGACAAACGCAGTTTTCCGCGCAGACGACACGTCAAAAGGCCGCCATCGTCCAACTGGACTTCGTAAAACCCACCGACTCCTGACAAAATCGTCCCATACCTCATGAGCCGTTCAGTTCCCGAAACGTGGAATCCAAGAACATTCGTCCACCGATGTATACTTGAATCTGCGCTTGTTCTCCTCGTCCTTGAACAGACTGCGAGAATCTGGCTCCTCCCACTTCGACTTCGCGATAGACCTCACGAGCCCCAAAGTCATCAATTACCAATATGACAACTTCCTGACTGCGGCCTTCAGGAACGTCGATGGTGACATCGACTGATTTCCAGTTCGTCCCTGCCTCCCACTGGGCTGTTTCGTCGTCCGGCGCATCAGGTGTGGAAGGATCTTGACCAGGATCAGAATCCGGCTGTTGCGCCACAGGTGGCGAGACGTCCGTGGGGACGCCTTGCGAGTAGACGAAGTCCACAGTCCAACCGGCTTCTACTTCCCGTCCGGGAGATGGATTTTGCTCAATGATCCGTCCCGCGTCTACGGATGTGCTGAACTCCGGCCACGTTCCACCCATGTTGAGACCAGCTTCTTCTAAGATAGCTTCAGCCATATCGATGGTTTCGCCACGTACGTCAGGTACAGCTACGGTACCCAAAGCCTCACGCCCACGATTGATGTACAGGTTGACTGGAATACCTAGCGGAACATCTTGGTTGGCCGCGGGCTCTTGGTCGACGACGGTGTTCAAAGGGGCCGCCAAGTCCATGACCGCCTCCTCCTCACCGAGGATAAACCCAGCCTGCGTCAACTGCAGCCGGGCCTCACGGGTGGTCAAACCAACCACACTGGGCATGGCAACGTACTCTGGACCACGACTAATCTGAACAGCGATTTCTCGGCCTTCACGAACGGTTCGCCCAGGGGAGGGATCTTGGCTGATAACGGCTCCAGCAGCCACATGGTCATGGAATACTTCTCGCCCCAACTGAATCCGCAGGCCGTATTGACTCAGCAACCGCTGCGCGTCATTGTGTGTCAAGCCGGTGATGTTAGGAACCTGGACCTCAGCTGGGAATAGAAGCCTAGGCACAATGTACTGTGCTGTCCAGGCTAGACCTGAGATCAGAACAATGAGGAAAAGTACAGGCAGCAAAGATCGCCGTTTCTGCTTACCATTGCTTTTTTTGCTTTTGCGTTTGTTCTGCGTATTGGACTGCGAACGCTTGTCGGGCATGTCGTCCTCCTTGCCTGCAGAGGTGTCGTTGTTTGCTGCAGTGGGTATCTTCTGTGTTACGGTGTCATACATCACCGGGGTAGGATGTTCACTGCGACCGCGCATCTGCATAAGCACTGATGCTAAGTGTCCGGCGCTTTCTCCACGTTGGCTGGGACTCTTTTCTAGGAGCTGCATAACCAGGGCTGCCAACGGATCGGGAATGTCAGAACGGCGATTTCCCGGGCTTGCTGGTGTGTCTTGGATCTGTTTCAAAGCTACCGCTATCGGGCTCTCGCCCTTGAATGGGACCGAACCCGTCAGCATCTCGTAAAGAACGATGCCCAGCGAATACAGGTCCGAAAAATGCTGGACATTGACTCCCTTGGCCTGTTCTGGTGAAAAGTAATGAACCGAGCCCATGACCATACCTGTTTGGGTCAAATTCGCTGATGACAAGGCTTGGGCGATGCCGAAATCCGTCACTTTGACTCGTCCATCGTTGGTGATGAGAATATTATGCGGTTTTATGTCCCGGTGCACGATGTGGTGTTGGTGCGCGTGGGCCAATGCCTGGGCAATCTGATGAGCAATGTCGATACAGTGGTCGATGGCTAACGGCGACTCGTCACGAATAATCTCGTGCAGTGTACGCCCGACGACGTATTCCATTACAATAAAATGAATCCGCCCGGTATCCCCCACATCGTAGATATTCACCACATTAGGGTGAGACAAGCTGGCTGCAGCCTGTGCCTCGCGGCGAAAACGTTCCTTGAATTCGCGGTCGGTGGCGAACTGGGAACGCAGAACCTTGACAGCGACTTGGCGATTCAACAGCGTATCGCGAGCGCGATAAACAACGGCCATGCCGCCTTCGCCTGTCTTCTCTAGAATTTCATACCGGTTCAGAAGAATTTGACCTATCATGGAATGCACCTTTCTTTTACCGGTCCCGGTGAAGTGAGTCGGATGTTCGCCGGGTACGTCAATGAAACAGCTTGTGGGTAGGCACCCCATCAACAGATCTCAAAAGGACCTGCTGCCGAGACGTGGTTCAAGGAAGAAATTCCCGTTTCCTGGCCGGAGAACAAAATCCGCAGCAGTGTTTGCGCTTGCACTCTTGTTGAAGCTGCCAATGGCTATGTGAACCGAGTCTGCACCGAATCTGTTGTGTCGATGACGGCTTCCGGACAGGGCTAACGGCGTGGCCGCAAGCGACTTCGAGGACTCTGCGAAACTCCGATGTTGTCGTCAACCAACGTCATCAAGCAAATGGGCAGTGGGTCGTCTCCCCAAAAGGAGGCTCGTTGTCAACAGATGGATGTGGCGGCAGATATAGCATTAGTCTGGAGAGCCGATACGGATAACGATAACCGTAGTGTTATCGGGACCCCCCGCTTGATCGGCTGCGTCGACCATGGATTCTGCTAGTGCAGATACGGAACCAGTTTGCTCGAGAAGACTAGCTATGGCCTTTTCATCTAAAGCTGCTGTCAGACCGTCGCTGCACAGCAGGATGCCATCGTTTAGCTGCAGTGTCAAAGCCGCTGTTTCTACCTGGACGATTCCAGCGCCCAAGGCCTGCGTGAGCATGTTGCGCTGTGGGTGACTATCCACCTCTGTCGGATCAAGGGCTCCGGATCGAACCAACTCCTGCGCAACGGAGTGGTCCGTAGTCAACTGCTGCAGACGACCGGCGCGCCACAGATATGCCCGACTGTCCCCAACATGTCCAAGATACGCTTCGGACGGGTCGGCTGCATTGGGGAAAGCGATCAAGGTCATTGTAGTACCCATCCCATGGTAGCCGTTGTTCCTTTCGGCCTCAGCCAAGATTCGCTCATGCGCCGATTGGATGACCTGAACGATTTCGTCCTGGGGATCGTCCCAGAGAAAGGAGTGGCCAGCCACCGTATGGACAGCGATCTGGGATGCGATTTCTCCCGCTTGATGGCCGCCCATACCGTCGCATACCACAGCGCAGGAATCGTTGTACCAAAAAGCGTCTTCATTTTGTTCGCGAATTTTACCTCTGCTTGTGGCACCGGCGATCTGCATGATTTCACTCCTTCGAACGACCGTCTCTCAACGCAGGAAGCTGAGCAGGCGTAACTTTATGCATGAGGATGAAATTCGATGATGGAATTGCCAATCTGAATGACATCTTCAGGCGCGAGGACCGTTTCAGTAATAGCTGTACCGTTCACAAACGTACCATTGGTGCTGTTGTTATCCTTGATGACATAGCCCTGTTGGTGTCGGCGCACGGTAGCGTGCAGTCGACTGGCTTTGGGATCAGTAAGTTGGACCGTGCACTGAGGACCTCGGCCAATCTTGGTCAATGATTTGGACAATGGATATTCGGCATACGTTCCGTCATGATGGGTTACAATGAGATGTCCGCTTTGACTGTCGCGTTCTAACAACCGGAAAATCCTGGTTCCGCCTTCCAACGATGGTCGTTCTCCAGAACCATCCCAATAGCCACCATCCTGCTCTCGGAAAGCGGCTTCAACGTGGATTTCACTGGGAGTTAACTGATCGTCAGTGTCCAAAACAATGTGGACCGGTCCAATAAAGCTCAAAGATTCTTTTTCTGCTTTCTCCAACAAAACTCCTTTTAATTCTTCCAGTAAAGTCTGTTCTAACGAACGCACAGCAGCGGCTGGGTTGGGATGAAGCAAAATCGTATACTCATTGGGAACATAAACCTTAGAAATGCTAATCTTGCGTTTGCTGTCCATTGTCTTTAGTAAGGCCCTGCCTAAGTCAATCGGTTCAACATGCCGGCTCTTAGCCGGGTTTCCAATACGCAGAATCATCGAGTCCCACATACCAAGGACTGTGTCCAAAACCTGTCTCATGATTCACCCTCCTCCCGCTGGCGCAGTTGTCCGCAGGCTCCATCAATGTCAGCCCCCCGCTCGCGGCGGATGCTGGCTTGGACGCCGCATCGGGTCAGTGCGCGCAGAAACATATCAACATCTGGGACCGAAGGGGCATGGTAGTTCTCGTTCACCGGGTTTACCGGAATCAGGTTGACGTGACAGTGGATATCTGCAATTTGTTGGGCCAACTGCCGCGCGTCCATCGTGCTATCATTAAAACCCCTCACCAAAGCATATTCGAAAGTCAACCGCCGCGAAGTGTCGTCAGCATATGCACGGCAGACCGGCAAAAGCTCCGCTAGTGGATAGCGTTCATTGATAGGCATAATGGTCGAACGACGCTTATCGTCCGGAGCGTGCAGCGATACCGCTAAAGTGATAGGCAGTTTTTCCAAAGCCAGTTTTTGAATTTCCGGGACCAATCCGCATGTCGAAACGGTCATTCGCCGATAGCTGATGTTCATCCCCTTTGGATCATGGAGTAAGTGCAGGGCTTTTAGACTTGCTTCGTAGTTGGCTAAGGGCTCGCCCATGCCCATAAACACCACATGGGTCACTGGCGATGCTTGCTGGGAGCTTTGAATATACAGAACTTGGCTGATGATCTCGGCCGGATTAAGGTGTCGACGAAACCCCATCTGGCCTGTGGCGCAAAATGTGCAGCCCATGGCACAACCAACCTGTGTGGATACACAAACCGTTGTTCGCTGAGCGTCAGGAATCATCACTGTCTCCACAGTCTGATCGTCTTCCAAGGTGAACAGGTATTTCTTTGTTCCATCCTGTGAACTCTGGTAGTGACGCAGTGAGACGGATGGGAACACCGCATACTCATCTAGCCATGCCCGGAGATCTTGTGGAAGATTGGAGGCTTCAGTAAGACTTGTTACAGCGCGGTTTTGAACCCAATGAAAAAGCTGCTGTGAGCGAAAGCCGGGCCACCGGTTATCAAGAAGCCACTGCCGCAGTTCGTTGGATAACAATCCTGCTAGGTGCGTTACCTTGTTGGACATACTTCACCTCAATCACGTGCTGCCATGTGTATGATAGGATATTCGCATTGTTTTGGTAATCCTGGGGTTATCAGGAAGCTAAATGACAAATTGGTAACAAAAAAACTGGATGGGTTGACATCCAGTGGTTTGACATGGTCGGGGCGACACGATTTGAACGTGCGACCTTCGCGTCCCGAACGCGACGCTCTACCAAGCTGAGCCACGCCCCGACAAATAATCTATAGAACCAAGAATAAGTATAACTGTCTTGCAGGACTTTGTCAATAAAAAGCGAAACTTACGCTGAGGTAACACGAATCATGTCGCATGAATAAACCCATCATAGAAAGGAAGTTTTTTGTTTGGACCCATTAAAAGTAGCGATTATCGGATGTGGAAATGTCTCAAAGGTTCACTTTGCGGCAGCAGCTGCTAACCCGCAGGCGCAACTCATTGCCGCTTGTGACAGTAAGCCCGATCGGGCGAAGGCGTATGGCGAGCAATACGCAATTCCTTATTACACAGATTTCAACGACGTGTTGGAACTGCGGCCCGATGTCATTCACATCTGTACCCCACACAACACCCATGCTGAGATCGCCATTTCTGCAGCTGATAAGGGTATCCATGTTCTCACCGAGAAGCCCATGGCTGTATCTTTGGCCGATGCCGATCGCATGATTGCTGCTGCCGAAAAGAATAAGATCTACTTAGGCGTTATCTTCCAGAACCGCTACAATCCATCTTCCGTAGCGGTGAAACAAGTCGTTGAGCAGGGCCAGTTGGGTGAGCTTCTAGGAGCGCGTATGTTCGTTACATGGTATCGTCCAGACGAATACTACTCCTTGAGTGACTGGAAAGGTACGTGGGACAAAGAGGGCGGCGGAGTCTTGATTGATCAAGCGATTCACACCATCGATCTTTTACAATGGATTGTTGGTGATATCGATAGTCTTGAGGCCAGTATCGATAACCGAACCCATGATATCATTGATGTGGAAGATGTGGCCGAGGCTACAATCTATTTCAAGAACGGCGTTGTGGGGAGCCTGTATGCGGTGAATTACTATAC
>SLOZ01000115.1 GCA_007132255.1 Limnochordia bacterium
AGAAGCACTCCAGGGTATCATGACCGGGATAACGCAGCCTGTTAAGGCTTAGGCGGGTCATAGCGGGGCTCTTTTTCAAGCCCCTGCCTTCAGGCATGGGGCCTATGACTGTCCCCGTTTATCTGGCCGTTTCTTAGAATAACACGATTTCGTAACCAGCGGTGGTGTAAGGCTCTAACGCGGCATGTCCAGACAGAGTTGCATCAATCGGAAGTTCTTGCTCTTCGGCGGCGTCGAGCGTATCCACGGCCGCAGCGCAGGCTTTGCAGACTGCTTTGATAAGACCGGCTGTCTTAATGTCGTTCCACAACTGGCCCTTCGGCGAGTCCCCAATGTCGGCAATCCGCGCACACGACTGACCTTCAATGATCAGAGCTACTTCGTAACCTTTTTGGTGATAATCCCACACATTTAGCAGCGCATGGACAAAGCACGACATGTTACCTTCAAAACTTACAATCGCCATCTTTTTCATCAATGATTCCCCCCATAAAGGTTCTTGATCGTCCAACGGCATTCTTCTCCGCAAATCCTTGCCAAACTCCAGGATGCCATGTTTCAATGAAACAGGTTGAGCAAATCAGCCTGTCTGCAAAACCATAACGACAAACACGACATTGTGCTGATGCCGCGCCGGAAACTGACCAACGCTGCGGAACCCTAGGGCCTCGTAGACGCGAATCGCGCGTCGGTTAAAGGCAGCCACTGTTAGGCGAAAGCGCTGGACTGGCTGTTTAGCCACGGCGAACTCCAAGACAGCTGTCACAAAACTGCGGCCATTCCCCGTCCCAACATAGTTCGGATTCATCCCCAAACCGATGTCGAGAACATTCTCATCCAACAGCTCGCCATAGACAGATTCACCTCCCAAGACACGAGCATTGGGCCCTACGCAATAATACCCCTGCAAGTCACCCCGATCATCGATGACGGCCCAGTAGGATCCATCCATCAGCTCCTCCACAATGTTCGGATCGCTAGTCAGGGAGTACATGGTGTAGGGCGGTGGGTATTCCCACTGGCCGATGGTTTGTGCTAAGCGCTTTGTCATCGGTTGTGCTGCATATATCGCCATCGCTTACTGACCCCCTGCAACTTGGTATTTGAGATACGGCAGCTTGCGCCCCGGCTTCACGGCACTCGCTGCCTCACCTGCGAACACAGCGCCCATTCGTTCGTAGAAACCTCGAGCGTGAGGATCCGAATGGATATTCAACGTTGTCTCACTGCACGTTCTAAGCATACGGGTTCGGACTCGTGCAACTGCGTGCAGCCAGAGTATCGTCCCAACACCCTGGCCAATATGCTGCGGATGCACGAAGAGGTGCGTCAACTCAGCCTGATCATCTGCGTACTCCAAGGCATAGAAACCCCTCCAGCAGCCGCCAGCGGCCGCAATGAATACATCACCGAAAAGCATCGTGCGCCACGGCACCTTTAAATCGTCAACACAAGCCTGCAAAAATCCGGCGTCATAGCCCCAAAAAGCCTTGGACTCCAAAGCCAGGCACCCTAAGCTTGAGCGATGCCACCACCTGGCCTTGGTCATTTTGATCAACCTATCCTTCAATGCCGGTTCCCTCCCTGCCGAGGCATGCTTTGGACTCAGTGAGAACGAAGCCGTTTTGACCAATGTCGGTTACCGCTGGGCACAAATCCTGCCCTACGATAGAACCGTTCTGCAGAGACATTATCGACCGTGGTCTCCAATGAGAGCGCCACCACCGGTTCCGGCCACCAAAAGGGCAGCTCCTCCAAAAATCGCTGACCCCAGGCCAGTCCCCGAAAACCTGGTCGGACATACATTTCATCCACGTGAATGGTCAATCCACCAAACTCGCTGCTCCACATGGAAATCGCTAAGGAATAGCCCACAACCTGATCTTGATCAGCAAAAATGAAGATGCGCAGTTGCTCAGGATGCTTGGCAGCAAACGCTACCGTGGCTGCTACTTGCCGGCTGCTCATGGTTCCACCGGGGTCCTCTCGGTACAAAGCCAACGCCATTTCGACCAAATCGGCAAAGTCAGAAGGTTGATAGAACCGAAACAACAATGTCATACACCCCCGGGAGTCTAGCTATCTGAACCAGCGCTGGCCGCCCAGAACATGTGGTAGACCGTTAGGTCTTCTGATTCTCTAGCTTCTACAATATGAAAGCCCAGCTTTTGGTAGAATCGGACATTGGGTGTATCCCCAGTGTATAGGTACACTCCTTCGAGCCCGAGTGATTGTGCTAAGGTCTGTCCGGCCTGCAGAAGAGTTTTGCCCATTCCCTGCCCTTGGCAAGAAGGATCCACCGCAATCATCTCCAACAGCAGATGCGGTTCCGGAATTTCGGTGGATGATTCGGACAGCCGCAGCAAAGAGACCATGGACCGATACCGGATGTAGAACACCAACGGCGCGATCTGCGGGGCTCGGGAAACTAACGCCCGCAGTCCAAAGAAGGCAGGCAATTTCCCCTGAGGACCTTTGTACAGGGCTACGCCCGCCAATTGGTCATCCACAAAAAGACCTTGAACTGGGTGCCCAGCAGCCCAGAATGAAAGGAACCGCAGCTCGATTACGGCTCGAAACGCTCTTCGCGACCGCTGTGACGACAATCGGAACATCCGCGACGCGAACGCCTCGGTAAGGAATGCTTGCTCACTGATGGCGGCTGCGGTCGGTAAATCCGTCTCGGTCAAT
Source organism: Limnochordia bacterium (assembly GCA_007132255.1). Lineage (GTDB taxonomy): Bacteria > Bacillota > Limnochordia > Darwinibacteriales > B1SED10-159 > SLOZ01. Next base: position 2,692 of record SLOZ01000115.1, read on the forward strand.
AGACGAACCCGAGAATTCCGGCTCATCACACACCCCCGTTCCTCCTCGGATAGCTTCTTTCCGTACTTTACTCCTGGTCCTGCGATTCGCTGCCAAACTCCCGATAGAGCAAGCTAGGCTGAATACCACGATTGTTTTGGTATTTGCCGCTGTCATAGGGTTTGTACACACCTTCGAGGGTATGGTAATAGATCTGGCAGATCGGGACATTGGGATAAATCTTCACCGGATGGATGCAGAACATCTCCAAGGTCCAATAGCCGGCAAAGCCCACGTCTCCAAATCCCGCAGTGACATGAACAAAAAGGCCCAAGCGACCAATGGATGAGCGACCCTCAAGCATTGGAACCACTTTGTCTGTGCGAGTGTATTCCACTGTTCGCCCAAGATACAGAGTCTGCGGTTCCAGCAGTAGGCCATCCTCCGGAATGATGACAGACCTCGTTGCATGCTGGCGTTTCATATCCAGCGGTGTCTCGTCATAGATTAAGAGTTCGCCATGAAGCCGTAAATTGTAGCTATTGGGATTCAACTGACTTTCAGAGAATGGTTCGATATGAATATCCTTCCCCATTCTGCGGCGAATTTCTTCTCCAGATAACAGCATAGGTTCACACCCTTCTGCGGGTCTAGATTTCGGTTTGCTCGTTGACACCGGTCAAAGCGTCTACGGACTAGTCAAGCGGTTGGACATCGGTGCGCTGCCAATACTCCATCACCCCATACCGCCTGCCATGCCAACCTCCGCCGCGGATTTGTTCGATTACGAATGTCCGGATGGGGTATCGACTCGCAGCGTTCCCAAATAGAGCCCAGTTCATCTTGATACTCTGCAATTATGGGCGTTCCCTGCAGCAGCCAGGGAACTTTGGCTGCTTCTCCGCAGAGTAGAATTCGCCGACTTTTTGCCAAGAACGGTAAGTTGACCAATGTGTCCTCGGCTACCATCTGTTGGTGGTAGCGTTTGGCAAACGGACGTCCAATAAACCAGTATGTAGAATTTAGGAATCCAACGCCTTCTAGCGCCAATTGCAGAAAGGCTTCCCTGGGATCAGCAAAATGTTCAGATCCGGGTTCGATGCCCAGGGATCGCAGGACATAGGTGCCACTCGTCCGATAATCCATCTCCGGCCACGACGGCTTGCAAAACGGGATGCCGATAGGGTTAGTGGGATACGGATCCTTGCCCACAATACACAACTCAAACTGTTTACGATTTGCCCAGATTCTACGGTAGTCCTCGGGCAGCGGGAAATAATTGGAGTGCATTCATACCATCCTCAATATACTTGTGTTTAGTTAAATTCGAGGACCAAGGACTCAAATCCTTCGCAGAGTCTTGAATATGGGAGCACGAATGTGGTACGATGTTGCATAATAGCTGTTTGCTTACCGAGCGTGATACACTGTAGTGTGTAGTGTTCAATCGCAACGTTTTCGATTACGGACTGATTGCGACCCTACCAGCAGGATTCTAGGCTCGGCGCATGCCTGAGATTGTCATTCGAGGGGGAACAAACCAATATGCCAGCCTATGACTATCGCTGCCACACGTGCAGCAGCGAGTTTGAAGTTCAGATGAGTATCGCCGCCAAAGAAACAAGCCAAGATGTGACCTGCCCCACGTGTGAGAGTATTGACACCAAACACCTTTATCGTCCAGTTGGAGTCGTATCCAGTGGCAGAGCGGCAGAGCCTACATGCAGCCACGCCATGTCTGGAACCTGCTGTGGGGGAGGACCCGCCTGCGGCTGTCATTGACCTAGCAAAAACGAAGTCCCCGAACTGCTGTCGGGGACTTCGTTTCGTCTACTTCGTCTACTTCGAAAGCTCGCGGCTGCCGGGTTTGGTGATTGGGCGGCCGTCCCTGCACAACGGACAATCGTCGGGTTCGTAAGCGGGCAGCGACACCTGCAGCAGTGAATGCAGCGGCACACCGAAGTCAGCCTTTCCGCCGCTGCGATCCACGAGAACTCCTACGGCCACTGCTTTAGCACCGGCCTGTTCGACCAAGGCCAGAACTTCTTTGACGGACCCGCCGGTGGTTACGACATCTTCGACAACGAGGACACGCTGTCCCGCCTCTAAGGAAAAACCACGGCGCAGTGACATAACACCTTGTTCCCGTTCGGCGAATATGTTAGGCACGCCAAGTTGGCGAGACGCTTCATAGCCCATGAGCACACCGCCGATGGCAGGAGATATTACGAGGTTCACGTCAAGCTCACTGCCTGCCAGGAGGGCGCCGACACACTGGGCTGCAAAGGCTGGATCTTGAAAGACTCCGGCACACTGCATGTAGCCGCTGCTGTGCTTACCGGATGTCAGTCGGAAGTGCCCATTCTGTAAGATCTGCCGCTGTTCAAACTGTTCCAGGAAATGTGTTTGGTTCACTGACCTCCCTCCAGTTCCTTGAGAATATCTTCCAGAGCTTGGCGGGGATTGGGAGCAGCAGTGATTGGTCGTCCGATAACGAGAAAGTCACTACCGGCGTCTGCAGCTTGCCGGGGCGTCGTTACACGCTTTTGGTCATCATCGGCCTGTTGGGGACGGATTCCAGGTGTCACCGCAAGAAACTGGGAACCAAGGTTCTCCTTGATAACAGCTGTTTCTAAGGGTGAACACACCACGCCAGAAAGCCCTGCGGCCTTGGCCAAGCGCGCATAGCGAACGGCAGCGGCTTCCACGGTACCGGGAATTCCAATCTCCTCATTTAACGCTGCCTGATCAGTACTCGTCAGCTGCGTGACGCCGATTACCTGCAGTGTATTTCCGGCCGCTTCAGCAGCGGCTTCCATCATCTTCCGACCACCAGCGCAGTGTACGTTCAACATATCGACACCGAGGCCACGCAGCACGGTCACCGTTCTTGCCACGGTGTTGGGAATGTCGTGCAGCTTCAAATCCAAGAAGATTCGCAGGTCTCGTCGCAGCAAAGTCTCAATAATCGCTGGCCCAGACGCGTAATACAACTCCATACCCACCTTGACATGCTTTACATTCGGCCCCAATGCATCCACCATTTCGACAGCCTGTTCCAAGCTCGGAACGTCCAGCGCTACGATAACAATTGGTTGTTTCAAAGAGCAATCCCCCTTATTTCGTCCAACGATCTCACACCTTCTTGCAGCATCCATTCCTCGATTTCCCGAACAATGCGCGGTCCTGCCCAAGGATCCGTGAAATTCGCGGTACCAACCTGAACAGCGCCGGCGCCCACCATGAAAAATTCCAGTGCATCGCTGCCTGACGTTATGCCGCCACAGCCGACAATGGGCACGTCCACGGTCTTCGCTGTCTGGTAGACCATAGAAAGCGCAACGGGTTTGATAGCTGGTCCCGAGAGACCGCCATGAACGGTGGACAATACCGGTTGGCGCGCCTTGACATCCACTGCCATACCCCGCAGTGTGTTAACCAGTGTTAAGCCGTCAGCCCCGGCCTCTACGGCAGCCTCGGCTAAGGGGCGGATATCCGTCACGTTCGGTGACAGTTTCACGAACAGCGGCGTATTGACTCGCTCGCGCACCGCTCTCACAAGTCGCTTTAACACCGCCGGATCCGTGCCGAATGCCAAGCCGCCCTGTTTGACGTTAGGGCAGGATACATTTAACTCCAAGACATCTGCCAATTGTGTGTCTGCCACAGCTTCTGCAAGCTGGCAGTATTCCTCCAGGGCTGCTCCGGCGATATTCACCCAGACGCACACGTCTTGCGCCGCCAACCAAGGCAGTTCGGAGTTCAGTACCTCAGCGATACCCGGATTGGCTAAGCCGATGGCGTTGAGCATACCGGCTGTTACTTCCGTAACTCGCGGCACGGAATTGCCATCTCTGGGTGAAACGGTCACCGCCTTGGCGCAAACACCACCCAGCTGGTTAAGGGGATAATATTGGCTGTATTCTCGACCCCACCCAAAACACCCCGATGCCGTTAAGACAGGGTTACGCATGGTCACGCTTCCCAAATCCACTGTCAGATCCGTGTCCATCTTCGCAGCCATTTTTTTCGCACTCACAGTATCACCTCATCTGCCCGGAAGACCGGGCCATCCGCACAAACTCGCTGCATGCCTGAGGTTGTCTGGCAAACACACCCCGTGCATGCTCCGACACCGCACGCCATCCGCTCTTCCAATGAGATCCAAGCCGGGATTCCCGCCGCAGCGGCCCATTGTTGAACGGCATACAGCATCGGCTTGGGACCACAGGCGTAGACTCGTTGGCCGATGGTGCTCAATTGCCCGGCGGCGTCGATCACAGTTCCGTGCACGCCCAGCGTACCGTCGTCCGTAGCCGGGATTACCTGCTCTGCGCATCTCGAAAAATGCTCTATCCAAAACGCGTCTTGACCGGACGCCCAACCCAAAATAACGTGGACACGGTTGCCTGCATCGTGCAGCGCCTCGACTAGCTGCCGCAGAGGCGGAATACCCAGACCACCACCGAACACCACAACGTCTTCGGAAGCCTGCGGGAGGGGATATCCCTGACCTAGAGGACCCAACACATCCACTACTGTTCCGGCCTTCAACTGACTCAGCTCATGGGTTCCACGACCCACCACTTTGTACACCAGTGTCAATCGTTCCTGCAGCGAACAAACATGTCCGATACTAATGGGCCGCCGCAGTACGTGGGTTTGCCCATTGCCTACCAAGACCTGTAAGAATTGCCCTGGCTGGACAGCGCCATAGGCAAATGGACCTGTCAGCTCCATTTGCCAGACACCGGGTGCCACACATGAATGTGAAACTACTTGCATGTCCAAGGCAGCGACTCCTTCCCATCAACCAATGTCAGCACCGGCCAGCCCGCCAACATACGACCTACAAAGGGATTGTTCGTCCCCATACTGGCAAACTCAACCGAGCGCACTTCCTGCCGCAGTTGTAAATCGATGACCGTAATGTCGGCAGGACCGCCCACCGTTAACTCCTGCATCGCGCCGGCTATGGCGGCGGGTGCCTGGGTCAAACTCTGCAAAAGCCGCTCGAGGCTCAACCATCCATGCGCTACCAGTTCCGTGTACAGAACCGGAAAGGCCGTTTCCAAACCCGTGACTCCAAACGGCATCTGAACGTGCCAATCGCCTTCCTTTTCCGTTCCATGCGGTGCGTGATCGGTCGCCACACAATCGATGATGCCCGCGGCAAGACCCTCTACTAAGGCCTTCCGGTCAGCGGCCGTACGTAGAGGTGGTTTCATCTGGTAGTGACCCAACGGATGTCCAACATGTCCAGAATCCAATACCAGGTGATGAGGCGTAACCTCGCAGGTCACCGGCAATCCCTGCGCCTTAG
>SLOZ01000080.1 GCA_007132255.1 Limnochordia bacterium
ATGAAACTGCCCCTTCCTACTAGATATACATCTTTCATAGATAGTAAATACTATATGTTGAGCGCAGATTCCTGCCGAGTACTCAAAACATTTCTGGAAAAGTTTATCGCAGGCTTGCAGAAACACAAGAACAAAAAGCGGAAGGGCCAGCCATGTGGCGTATTGGTAAAGCAGTTATCTGTGAGGACCAGTTCAGCCTTCGTGTGCTTAGTTAGGTTCGCGATGCTCAACAGGTATAGGCCGAACACCGTAGATGCCCGTTTCGTCCATCACACTTTCCAAAGCAATCAACGTAACTCCGGCCTGTACCGCTTTTCGCACGGCTACTGCAAACAACGGATCCTGCTCGGCGTGGGGGGAAAAGCTTGCGGCATCCTGCCGCTGAATGACAAAAACGATCAAGCTCTCCCAGCCAGCCCTTGAGGCCTCTGCCAGTTCGAGAACGTGCTTGGTACCGCGCGTGGTGGGTGAATCAGGGAACAGAGCCAACTGGTCGCGCACCAACGTAACCGACTTCACTTCGATAAGCATGCCTTCATCAAGGGCAGCAAAGTCCAACCGGCTTTGGCCAAAGGGTACTTCCCTACGAAGTCTTGCGATGCCTTCTAACTCCTGCATTAGGTGGTTCTGCCAGAGCTTCCACACGAGGCGATTTGGCATGAGCGAGTCCACGCAAACCAACACATCGTGTTCTGTTTTGGTTAAGAGCAGTTGGCCAGCGGTTTTCCGGGTCCTGCCGTCACTAAAGGGGCGCCAAGCCACCGGTGCACCAACGCAAAATAACTCGCTCATTCGTCCCGAACTAGGGACATGAACGGCGAGCTTTTTTTGGCGCCAAAGGATCGTGGCAGAAAATCGATTGTTGCGCTCCAAGAACGTTCCCCATTCCAGTGACGGGAACGCGATGAGCGGAGCTATCTGAGTCATGGACTGCTGTTTAGTTCTGAGCCCGACAGTGGCCGCAGACGCCATAAAATTCCAGGCGATGGTGGGTTATTTCGGCACCAATACTGTCACCGACGGATTTCTCCAAAGAGTCCTGCACTGGCAAGTCTAGGTCCGTAACATCACCGCATTCTTCGCAGACAAAATGGTAATGGTTGTCAGCGAAACCATCAAAGCGACTGTAGGTACTACCATACGATAATTCTAGAGCCTCGCCCATTTCGGTTAATGTTTTAAGATTACGGTATATAGTACCCAAGCTTACGTTGGGCATTTCTTTACGAACTTCTTGGTATACCCAGTCTGCGGTTGGATGCGTGTGCGTACTGCGCAGTACGCTAAGAATAACTTCGCGCTGCTTTGTCTTACGGATAAATCCTTTTTTTCCCACCACAATTTCCGCTCCTTTAACAAAAAAAATTCCTACTATCTGTAGTATAGAATTAAGAAGTAACTTTGTCAAGAATACCCCAAAACCAAAGGAATACGCAGACAAATGCAGTGAATTCGTTGTTTAACTCTGGTCTAAAAAAAAGGTTGAAATTCCCTGGTTTACGTGGTACTATATTCAATGTCACGAGTAAGCCGAAGTGGTGGAACTGGCAGACACGCACGACTCAAAATCGTGTGGGATTATCCCGTGAGGGTTCGACTCCCTCCTTCGGCACCATTTATTTATCTCGAATAACTTAGAAGCTGAAACGCCCTTGACCAAACGGTCTTGGGCGTTTTTTTGATGTGGTTGCCACATCCCAAGCATCCACTGGCCGCTATGGACGCCTCGGCATCGACCCAGTGCCCTGTGTATGCCACCTACCGTTCGCCTTCCTCTGAACCGGCGATCGTTAACGCTCGTTTCACCAGAACAGGCCCTACGATCTCAAAGACCACAACAGCTCCTAGGATCAGCGTGGTGATCGTCCCCGGGGCAAACGGAAGCTTCTGCTCAGCAATGACCGACAAACCGATGGCTACACCGGCCTGCGGGGTTAGAGCAAAGCCAATGTTCCGCTTCCATGACATGGGCATGTTGGTCAGCTGGGCTCCCAAACGGCTGCCGATAGCCTTTCCCATAAACCGGGCGCCGATGTAACCAATACCCAAGATTCCCACTGTCGGCAAAACCGAAAAATCTAACTTGAGACCAGCCAATGTCAAGAACGCAACCAGTATCGGCGCTTCGATTGTTTCAAGCGATCGAAACAAACGTTGTGGGGATGGTGATGCGTTGGCTAGTACGGCTCCGGCCACCATAGCAGCCAACAATGCAGGCACGTCAAGGATGTCCGCTGCACCCACCGTCACTAAAACACAGCCTAATGCCGTTACCAAGATGACGGATGCATTCTGGGTTTTGATCGAGATTGCAGTCAAAAAGATACCCGCCAGTCCCCCCAATAGCGAAGCTAGCAGTAAGCTGCGCACCAAGAGCCAGGAAAAGGTAAAAAGGCCAAGCGATGCCATCGTACCTACCTGCAGGAGACTGACCAGAACACCGAATAAGGCAATGGCCAGCAAATTGTCCAGAGCAACCGTGGTCAAAAGAACGCGACAGAAACTGCTTTTGCTGGGTACTTCACGAACGCACGCCATGATAGCGCCTGGAGCTGTGGCAATCCCCAAAGTCGCTAACACTAAGGCTAAACTACCCGGAGCTCCCAGTACGATGGACGTTACGAGAATGAAGGTGAATGTGATTGCGGCTTCGACGATGAATACCCGGCTTATATCGGACCCTAAACGCCGCAGCGTGGAAATTCGCAGTTCGCCGCCGATGGTCAGCGCAATAATCCCAAGAGCCAGTTGGTTGATGGGTTCTAGTTCATATAAGACATCAGTGGGCAGCAATCCAAGGACGGATGGTCCCACCACGATCCCGCCAATCAGGTAACCCGTCACCGACGGCAGCCGAACCCGCTTGGCCAAGAAACCACCACCAGCACCGATGAGCAGTACGATCCCTAGTGCTAAAACCTCATTCACTGATCATCAGCCCCTGGTTCTGGCATTCCCAAGCAGCGTTCTACCGGCAGAACAAAGACCAACCCCGAGTCTGGTTGATGTAACCCACCCAAGACATCATCGATAACTTGGATGGCCTTGTCCAGTTTGTCTTCATCGCGCATCAGTGAGAATAGGGTTCGGCTGTTCCCGGCGTTTTCAATTCCCATTTCCGCAAAGGGAGTAAAAAACGGTACATGGTCGGCGATCATGTGAGCCATCCCCGAACTTTCCAGAATGGTGGCGCCGCGGACATCAATTTCCAAAAAGCCATCCAGAATATCCACAACTTTGTCGGGGTCGTTAACGACAGCTACCAAGAGTTTCATCGCGAACCCTCCATCTCAGATGCTTTTCCCATGACAAACCCAGTTTTGAGAGTGTACAGGCGCTGCAGACTAGGGTCTTCGTTCATGTGCGCCGCTTCTACTTGGCCGACAAACAGCATGTGATCACCGGTGACCATCTGTGAGTACAGCGTACATTCAAAGTTAGCCACGGCATCCGTCAATAGTATGCCATTGACTTTGGAGGCAGGCATGCGCCTGAGGGGCCGTTCCCCAAACTTGTTCAAATCGCGACCTGAATGGGTTCCGTAGAACAAACATTCAGCGGCCATTTCATGATTCGGAAAGCATAAAACGAATTCTTTAGCGTTCTCCAAGAGCTCCCGTGAATGGTGAGTCAGGGCCACGGCCATAGCCAACAGCGGCGGCCGCTGCGAAGTGATCATAGTCCAACCCAGCGTGATGGGGTTATCCACTCCCCGTTCATCGCGGACAATGGCCAGCGCCACTCCCTCAGGATACTTTCTCGCTATGGCTTGTTCAAAACGAACTGGTCTCTGCATCGTGATCGCTCCTTTCCAGTAAAAAAAGAGAGCTTTCGCTCTCAACTCATGTCTACTGTGCTCCACAACATCACGATTCGACGATGGGCCGCAGCCACGGCCCATCTTTGGTTTGTCAGGGGTTCAATGCTCTCTGAGGAACCGCCACAGTTCATCCTCAATGCTGTCTGTTATAGTTTCAATCGTACCATCGGTATTGTCGAAGGTCACACCAGCTTCGCCGTCTTGAACCGTACCAATGACAGAAGCCGAGATGTCTAGTTGACGTAGATGCGTCACCAAATCATCCCCACGGGCTGCTGCAATAAGCATAGCTCCCGATGAGAGCAGCTTTAAGGGATTCAGGCGCAATTGTCGGCAAATCCGCTCAGTAAGCGGAAGAATGGGAACAGCATCAGCGGCGATTCGCATGGCTACCTTGGACGCCCTGGACATCTCCCAAGCGGCTCCAGCAATCCCAGCTTCGGTTACATCGTGCATAGCATTGACACCAAACTTCGCCGCAGCCAGGCCTTCGGGAATGACACTTAACATCGAGCGCAGTTCCCGTTCATCGTTCTCGGTCACAAAACCAAGTTCGGCGGCAAAATCCTGGATCAGTACCAAGGAGCCCTCAATGCCTGCTGTCTTCGTAAGAACCAAGTGATCACCGGGCTGAGCGCCTGAAGATGTAACAAAGCTGGTTTTCGGCGCTCGACCGACGGCAGTCAATGAGATAACCGGGTCCAAGACTCGGGATGTTACTTCCGTGTGACCACCCAGCACTTCGATACCCAATGTCTTTGCCTCAGATGTGATTTCCTCCATAATGGAGGCAATCATGCTGGCAGTATGCGATTCCGGAACCAAAAGCAGGACCTGAACACCCACTGGGGAAGCACCGCTGGCAGCGATGTCGTTGCAGGCCACGTGCACAGCTAACTGACCCGCACCTTTGAAGGCTCCTGTGATGGGGTCGGTGGAGAGCACGCAGACTTCATCACCAAAATCAATGACTGCGCAATCTTCCCCCAGACCAGCATGGACCAACACATCGTCGCGGCGAAATCCTACCTTATCCAGAACCAGAGCCTGCAGCTGCGAGGCCTTCAACTTACCGACTTTCAAAAACGTCCACACCTTCCTGCTTACCTGCGATAAATGTACACACTTCCCGTTGCCATATAGTGACGCAGCCGCTCCACCAAAAACCGGCGCCACAGTGCTCGCGTTCCAGGTAGAAGAAACGACAGGCCTAGGGCATCCGTAAGGAAGCCTGGTGTCAGCAGCGTCAAACCGCCAATTAGGACCATGACGCCATCAAGGAGAGCTTCACCCGGCAGTTGCCCACTTTGCGTTTCCATCTGCAGTCGACGCAAGACAACAAAACCCTGCAGCTTTGTGAGCCAAGCACCGACCACACCAGTGACCAACACCAATGCCACGGTGGCCAAGCCTCCGATTCGACTGCCTATCTCGATCAACACAAATAACTCCACGATGGGCACCACCGTGAACAGCAGTAGAAGTTTCCAAAACATAGAATCCCGCCTTACTTTTCTCTATGAACGCCTGTCATTCCACTTCATGAACCTGCAGCAAATTGGTGTTACCAGGCACCCCTGACTTAACGCCAGCCGTAATGGTTACGACGTCGCCGGGATTGACTAGGCTCCATTTCTTTGCAGCGGCTACCGAGACATCAATCATCTCATCAATGCTGCGTGGGGCCTTCGCTACAACCGGGTATACACCCCAAACAACAGATAGCTGCTGTGCCACCCGTTCATTGGGACACACGGCCAAAACAGGTGCTTCCGGACGGAATCTCGAAATGAACCTTGCCGTCGCCCCCGACTGTGTACGCACCAAAATGGCCTTAATACCCAGATCTTGAGCAGTCTGGCAGGTGGCCAGCGATATTGCATCAGCAATACTGCGAGGACCCACTTGTCGCTTTTCATCCAAAATTTGACGATAATCCATGGACCGTTCCATGCGCGTTGCGATGCGTCCCATCATCTTGACGGTCTCCACCGGATAGATACCGATGGCGGTCTCACCGGATAACATAACGCAGTCGGTCCCATCAAAGATAGCGTTAGCCACATCCGTCACTTCGGCTCTTGTGGGACGAGGATTGCGGATCATGGAATCCAACATCTGCGTGGCTGTAATGACAGGTTTGCCGGCTTCATTGCACTTCTTGATCAACATTTTTTGCGCCAACGGCACCTCTTCTGGAGGGATTTCTACGCCTAAGTCACCGCGAGCGACCATGATACCATCAGCGACTTCGATGATCTCGTCAATATTCCGAAGACCTCCATCGCTTTCGATTTTGGCGATGACAGGCAGACAAGAGCCAACATCGGCCATAATGTCTTTAACTTCTTGAATATGCGCTCCTCGGCGGACAAATGACGCAGCGATGAAGTCAACCCCGTGCTCCACGCCAAAGCGGATGTGTTCCACATCTTCCGCTGTGATGGCTGGCAAATCCACATCGACTCCGGGCAGCGTAACACCTTTGCGGGAACTGCATTCGCCACCCACCACTACCTCAGTGATGACGTCGTTGCCAATGACGCTTTTTACTTCCAACTCGAGCAGACCATCATCGATATAGATGATGCGACCGGGCTTCATATCCTTCGGCAGCGATGGATAGCCCACAAAAGAACGCGTAGCATCGCCTTCCACCGGGTCCGTGGTCAGCGTAAATGTATCACCGGTCTTCAAAACAATCTTACCCTCTTTGAAATGGCCAAGACGTATCTTTGGTCCCTGAATATCCAGCAAGACTCCGAGATTACGTCCCATTTCGGCGCTGGCTTTTCGTAGGTTTTGTAGGCGCTCTAAGTGTTCTGCATTCGTTCCATGAGAGAAATTGAGGCGGGCTATATCCATCCCCGCAGCAAGCAACTGCCGAATCCGCTCGGGGCTGTCACTAGCCGGGCCAATGGTACATACAATTTTTGTCTTTCGCATACATAGATCCCTCCGTTCTTGGAAGCCTAGGAGCTCACCCGACAACCCTGCTAAGGAGCGACATGGGGTCGATGTGGTCACGCGAAACCCAGATAACGGGATTTCGCGGTTCCTGCCTTGCGGCCCAAAGTCGCGGTTGAAGTGGACTCCTAGCAGGCCTGTTGCACAGACGTGTTTCAACGCCCAAAGTTGATAGTTCAACTCGGAGAAACGCCTGCTAAACGGCGTTTCGTACTCGGACGTAAACCACGCATTGTACTCTATGAAACAGGTCTGCTAGATAGACGCCAAAATATTAGCAAGGTGGTAGTATTCTAGATCCAGCTGCTTTTCTTGAGCCAACGCGTAATCCAAGTCCCAGGCTTTAATCTTGTGGTCAACTTCGCCGACCATCTTACCAGTCCTACCTTGATGGAGTAATTCCATGGCGTGGTAAGCCAGACGACTAGCTAATAGGCGGTCACTGACCGTAGGCGCACCGCCCCGTTGGATATGGCCTAAGATTGTCATGCGTGTCTCGTACCCGGTCTTTTCCTGAATATAGTTCGCCACCTGTACCGACGGACTATCACTGGGAAGTCGACCTGCTTCGGGATCACCAGCTGCACCCTCAGCGATCATGATAATACTGTGGGTTTTGCCCTTGGCGTTGGCCTCCTCAAGCTTGGTACAGACCTCATCCAGCCGATAGGGAATCTCAGGAATAAGAATGGCATCAGCACCGCCGGCCAAACCTGAATAGAGTGCTATGTAACCGGAGTGCCGGCCCATAACCTCAATAACGTAGACGCGTTCGTGAGAACTAGCCGTATCGCGAATCTTATTGACGGCATCCAGCGCCGTATTGACAGCTGTATCAAAACCAATGGAGTAATCTGTGCAGGCAATGTCATTATCGATCGTCCCGGGAATGCCAATCACCTTGATGCCCATCCTATCCAGTTCCAGAGCTCCGCGAAACGAGCCATCACCGCCAATGACAACCACGGCGTCGATGTCGTTATCTTTTAGATGTTCGACGGCCTTCTCTCTTCCTTCCACTGTCATGAAGGATTGGGAACGGGCACTCTTGAGTACCGTTCCACCGCGTTGAATAATCCCCGAGACCGACCGACTGCTCATGGC
>SLOZ01000195.1 GCA_007132255.1 Limnochordia bacterium
CCTTGGGGCACGGATGGCCAGTACCTGGCCGGCTGCCAGGTGCCGGGCTCTGTGGAACCACCGGCCGGCTGGGAGTGTTGGCAGATACCTGCAGGACAATGTCTCGTTGTGCGCTGCACACCGCGCACGATGGGCGCAGTGATTGACACCATTGTTCAAGAGGTGCTCCCTCAGGAGCAGCTGCGCTTACATGGAGCGATCCAAGAGCACATGCCCGCACCAGATACACCGGATATCTTGGAACTGTATTTCCCCGTTGAGCCTGTGGACGATTAAATCGACTGCAGCAATCCAGATGGAATAGGTGAGTTTGGCCGGAGTCGCCTAAACGCCTGTGTTGTTTTCTTCATTCGGTTTGTTAAGAAGAAAAGCAGGAGTTAACCATCCGGTGTGGAATACATCATGCAATACGGGTCAGGTAAACGTTTCGCTGCGATGTTGAACGAACAGGCTGCGAGGGTGGAACTGACCCGGTCTCGCAAGGAGTTGGAGACATGGCAACGATCAAGGATGTGGCCAAGGAAGCCGGCGTATCCATTGCTACGGTGTCCGCCGTGATCAATGGAACGCGGTTTGTAGCAAAACCCACAAAAAAACGGGTGGTCGACGCAGTGGCGAGGCTGGGATACCAGCCCAACCGCATGGCGCGCGCTCTGAAACAGAAGAAAAGCCATATGATCGCACACATATTGCCCTCGGTCATGAATCCGTTTTTCCCCGCTGCACTGAAGGGCGTGGAAGATGCCGCCTTTGCTGCCGGTTATTCTGTCTTAGTCTGCAACACGGAAGCCAACCCGGAACGCATTCAGCGTTACACGGATTTGCTGTTGGAGACGCAGGTGGATGGTGTTGTGATAACGGCACCAGGATTAAGGTCCATACATGATATGGCAGAGACGCTGCACAGAAGTGGTATTCCAGTGGTCGTGCTGAGCGGGCCCCGCTCGCTCAAGAACTTTGATCGCGTGTTGGTCGATGATGTGCAGTGCGGCTATTTGGCGGCACAGCATCTTTTGGAGGCCGGTCATGGAAACTTAGGCTTTATTCAAGTGGCCCGCAGTACCACCAGCAAACATCGCCTGCAAGGTGTCTGCGAAGCGCTGCAGGTTAAGGGCGCTAAGCAACCCGCACTCGTACTCGAAGCCCACGGATTCACCGAACAGGAAGGATATCGCTTGGGTGTCGACTTTGCGAGCCGCCACGAGAAGCCAACGGCCATGGTTGCGTCCAACGATATGTTAGCTGTCGGCTTCAGCGAAGCGCTGCACGACTCCGGACTCACCATACCCAAACACCTGTCTTTGGTCGGGATTGATAACACCATGGCAGCCAGTTTGCGGCCGCGCTTGAGTTCGGTGGCGATACCGGCGTATGACATGGGTTTAGAGGCTGTGCGCCGCTTGATCGCGCGCATGGACGGCAGCCAGCAGGGGACCCCCCTGACCACCACCTTGAATCCGTCCATCGTGGAAGGCCACTCTGTGGTGGAGGTTAGCGTTCATTCTGTGGCGCAGAACCATGCATGAGAAAAAGCTCCCTGCAAACAGGAGCTTTTTTTGTGCCCAACGGTGTAACACGGGCCCAACGAAATATGAGTTTTTTTTACACCTAGAGGAGGAACTCAACAAGTTGTGTCGAAATTGGAAACGAAACGTTTACGTAAACGTTTAGGATAGGGGGAGAGAAATGTCATTTAAGATTGCTTTCATCGGTGCCGGAAGTATTGGGTTCACAAGGACACTTTTGCGCGACTTGTTAGCGGTTCCGGAGTTTCAAGACATTGAAGTGGCATTCACTGACATCAACCAACATAACTTAGACATGGTGACAGAATTGTGCCAGCGAGATATCGATCACAATGGTCTCTCGATCAAGATTCAAGCGACCATGGATCGTCGCGACGCGGTCAAAGATGCCAAATATGTCGTGAATGTTGTGCGCATTGGCGGTTTGGAAGCCTTTGAGCAGGATGTAGAGATTCCTCTGCGCTATGGGGTGGACCAGTGTGTTGGTGATACGCTTTCGGCTGGCGGAATCATGTATGGCCAGCGGAACATCCCTGCTGTTTTGGAGTTTTGTCAGGACATCAAAGAAGTGGCGCATGAAGACTGCATTATGCTCAATTATGCCAATCCCAATGCTATGGTTACTTGGGTCTGCAACACCTTCGGCGGAGTACCCACCATTGGCCTCTGTCACGGCGTTCAACACGGTCATCAACAGATCGCCGAAGTGTTGGGCCTCGAGCAGAGTGAAGTCGACATTGTTTGTGCCGGTATCAACCATCAAACATGGTATGTGCAAGTTCGGCACAATGGCCAAGACATGACGGGTAAGCTTCTGGAAGGCTTTGAACAGCATCCAGAATACAGCAAGACAGAGAAGGTACGCATCGATATGCTGCGGCGGTTTGGCTATTACAGCACTGAATCCAACGGTCATCTCAGCGAGTATGTGCCTTGGTACCGGAAGCGTCCCGATGAAATTCGTGATTGGATCGATTTGGGCGTTTGGATCAATGGCGAAACCGGAGGCTATCTGCGGGTTTGTCGGGAAGGCCGGAACTGGTTTGAGGTCGACTTCCCCAATTGGATGCAGGAAGCACCGAAGGAATACAAAGCCGAGGAACGCAGCCAAGAGCACGGCTCGTATATCATCGAAGGTTTGGAGACAGGACGTGTCTATCGCGGTCACTTTAATGTCATGAACGATGGCGTCATTACCAACCTGCCCAATGACTGCGTTGTGGAAGTTCCGGGATATGTCGATGCTAATGGCATCAATATCCCTGTGGTAGGCGATTTGCCGTTGGGGTGTGCAGCTGTGTGTAATGCTAGCATCTCGGTGCAGCGCCTGGCTGTGGAAGCTGGCGTTTATGGCGATGATCAACTGCTGCGTCAGGCCATGTTGATGGATCCACTGGTGGGTGCCGTATGTAATCCACCGGAAGTTTGGCAGATGGTCGACGATATGCTGATAGCGCAGGCAGAATGGCTGCCGCAGTTTGCCGATGCCATCGCCGAAGCGAAGCAGCGAGCAGCTGCTGAGCCCCGAATCCCCACCAATGATGACTATCGCGGTGCCGCCCGCCTGCACGAAAAATCGGTGGAAGAGATGGCTGCTGATCGCGAATCGGCAAGCAAGAATGCCGGCGCTGCCGACAAGGCTGAGGAGCGGCCATCGGAAAGCTAAAGAATGGTTGACTGCGAAAAAGCAGCCTCTCCGGGATCCCAACTTCGGGATCCCGGAGAGGTGGGGCTTACAGTCCTGAATAACGATTGCTGAAACAGACAGGAATTATGCAAAGAATCTAGAAACTTAACGTTAAGAAAAACAATAGAATGAACACATCGGTAGCCGGCGATCCGATGTCGCGTGGTGCTGTGGGGAGGTAACGTTTTGGCTACGAATAAGGAACGTTTGTTAGATGTTCAGAATCTAGAGACGCAATTTCGCACGGAAGAAGGCATTTTGCGTGCCGTTGACCGCGTCAGCTTTCACTTGAATAAGGGAGAAACCTTAGGGATTGTGGGCGAGAGCGGCTGTGGCAAATCGATTACCGCCAAGTCTTTGATGAATCTAGTGCCGCAGCCTCGAGGGAAAATCGTCGGTGGTAAAATCATGTATTATGGTCGCAGTGAACCGATGGATATTGCCTCCTATCATCACAATTCTTCCGAGATGCGTACCATTCGCGGCAACGAAATTTCCATGATCTTTCAAGAGCCCATGACATCGCTGAATCCTGTATTTACAGTGGGGAATCAACTGATGGAAGCGGTCATGCTCCATCAAAAAGTGGGCAAGCGCGAGGCCAAGCAGCGAGCCATTGAGATGCTAGCTAAAGTGGGGATATCGACACCGGAGAAACGAATCGATCGTTTCCCCCACGAGTTCAGCGGTGGCATGCGGCAGCGGGCGATGATTGCCATGGCTTTGTCGTGTAATCCGCATCTCCTGATTGCTGACGAACCAACGACCGCTCTTGATGTCACCGTGGAAGCGCAGATTCTGAACTTGATGCTGGATCTGCAGGACGAGATGGGTATGGCCATTATCATGATCACCCATGACTTGGGCGTCATAGCCGGTATCGCCACTCGGGTCGTGGTTATGTACGCGGGCTGGGTTGTGGAAATGGCCACCACAGAAGACATTTTTTATTCACCGAAGCATCCATACACGAAAGCGCTGCTGCAGTCGATACCAAAGATCGGTAACCGCGAGCGCCTCCTTTCCATACCGGGAACGGTTCCGGATCTGAACAACCTTGAACGTGGTTGGTGTTACTTTGCACCCCGGTGTCCCCATGCCATGGATATCTGCCGTCAAAAGGAACCGCCTTTGATTGACGATAACGGTGGCCATGCCGTCAAGTGCTGGCTTTGGGATAAGGAGTTTGTTGGCCAACAAAACGATGAGCACCCAGCGGAGGAACAGGCCAAGACAGCAGAAGAGCAGACCCATTGAGCCAGTAGAAGGGAGGCCGGGAATTTTGAGTGATAAACGCATTCTGGAAGTACGCAATCTTAAAAAGTATTTTCCCATTCAAAAAGGTGTTTTTCGCCGTGTGGTGGGTCACGTACGCGCGGTGGACGGAATCGATTTTTATATCAAAGAGGGCGAGTGCGTCGGATTGGTCGGCGAGAGCGGCTGCGGCAAGACCACAGCTGGGCGTTCCCTGATCCGGTTATTGGATCCCACCGAGGGTGAAGTGCTCTTCACGCCCCATGACAAGACTGTCGACATGGCTGCGCTGGACAAACAAGGCCTAAAACAGATGCGTCAAGACATGCAGTATGTGTTTCAGGATCCGTTTGCGTCGCTGAATCCCCGGATGACGGTGGGCCGCATTGTCTCGGAACCCATGAAAATTCAAGAAATCGGCACGCACAAAGAACGGATGCTTCGGGCCGGTGAGTTGTTGGAAAAAGTGGGCCTCAGCGCCAGCCAGATGGGGCGGTTTCCCCATGAGTTCAGCGGTGGTCAGCGCCAGCGCATTGGAATTGCCCGCAGTCTCAGCCTCAATCCTCGCTTCGTCATCTGTGATGAGCCGGTGTCCGCATTGGACGTATCGGTGCAAGCGCAGGTTTTGAATCTGCTGAAGGATCTGCAGGATGAGTTTGACCTAACCTACCTGTTTGTGGCTCATGACCTTAGCGTTGTGGAACATATCAGTGATCGGATTATGGTCATGTATTTGGGTCGAATTGTCGAGATTGCCGGTGCTTCAGAGTTGTATGAAACACCAAAGCATCCATATACGGAGGCTTTGTTAAAAGCTATTCCCATCGCTGATCCGAAACTGGGCAGACGACGGATTGCTCTGGAAGGTTCTGTGCCAGATCCAGCGAATCCGCCGGAGGGCTGCAACTTCAACACACGCTGTGCTTACGCCACTGATCGCTGCCACAAGGAAGATCCTTCCCTGCAGCCAGTGAAAGGCAGTGAGGAGCGGATGGCCGCCTGCCATTATGTGAACGAACTGGAACTGACTGGATTTCTCGTTCGGGAGTAGCTGTAGGAGTTGACACTATGCTTTTGGGAGGTGATGCTTGGACACACATGGCATTGTCTGTTCCCTTGCAAGACTAAAACTCAAGGAGGTTACACTGTATGCAGATTAGGAAGTTCGTTGGTATTTCGTTGGCTCTGATGCTTGTTCTGCTGGCTGTACCAGCAATGGCTGAGGACCAGGTGTTCTTTGGTCAATTCACGATTGAAGAGATGTGGACGTATGAAGCCCTGCCCACCTACAACGAAGCACCTTCGCTCCAAGCTCTTGTCGAAGCTGGCCAATTACCTCCAGTTGCAGATCGTTTACCAGAGAATCCCCGTGTCATTAAGACCAATATCATGGCTGACGGTATTGGGGAATACGGCGGCGTTTGGCGTGACACGTATGCTGTTCCCAACGAAGGCTGGCACTGGGCTGCTGGTTTGACCCAGGGTTGGTTTGGTATCAACCAGATCATCCAGGAAACATTGATTTCCGATGGTCCTGAGTGGATGTTGGAAAACCCCAGTCCTCTGCCGAATCTTGCCACTGACTGGGAATGGTCCGAAGATGGTTACACGCTGACCATGCACTTAGTACGTGGTGCAAAGTGGTCCGATGGCCATCCGTTTACCGCTGACGATGTCGTCTTCCATTATGAAGACTACCTCTTGGATCCTAATATGCCCAGCTGGTCTGACGCTTCGGCTTGGGTCTTCGGCGGCCAGCAGACGGAACTGGAAAAAGTGGATGATTACACGATCCGCTGGCACTTTGGCGTGCCGTTTCCGGTGATGGCAATGTACAACATGGGTTACCTGGATTTCTCCATGAGTGCCCGCCACGTGTACCAGCCATTCCATCCTCGTTACAATGCTGATATGGACTATACAGAATTCATCAACCTGACCCCACCGCATGATGTACCGCCGGTAGTATTGGGGCCATGGGTGCCTGTCCGCTATGAAGCAGGGCAGCAGCTGATCATGGTTCGCAACCCCTACTTCTGGCAGGTGGATGAAGAAGGAAACCAACTTCCGTATATTGATGAAGTATGGTTTACCGAAGCCACTTCCGGTGAAGCTCGCACCATGAACATGGTCAACAATACCGGTGACCGTGACAATATCGAAAACCCACAGGTATTCGGTATCGTTAACCGGGCTGCCCAGGCCGAAGATGCTCACTTCAGCATCACCTTCGGTCCTTACAGTATTGGTTACCAGATCTTGATGAACCTGTCACTGAACCTTGGTGTGGAAGATGACGCTACCTTGGCTAAACGGGAATTGTTCCGTGATGTGGATTTCCGGAGAGCCATATCGTACGCTGTCGACCGCGAAGCCATTGCTGATATCGCTTTCCCAGGCCCTCTAACCCAGGCATGGTACGGCGGTTATCCCACCGGTTCATCCTTCCATCGGGATGATCTGGTAACTCGTTATGAATTCAACTTGGATGAAGCCCGCAACACCTTAGCAGAATTGGGCTTCGCAGATACCACCGGCAACGGTACTCTGAATTGGCCGGACGACTCAGTCCTGGCTGGTCAAGAGCTCATCATCGAAATGGTTGTCGGGGAAGATGCAGCAGCCAATGTGGAGATTGCTGAAGCCCTGCAGCCGATGCTGCGTCGAGTCGGCATTGACCTGCGTGTACGTGTCATGGCTGGTACGGTTGTTGCCAATCGCGTCGATGGCGGTAACTTCGAAATGACCATGATGCGTCTTGACAGCACCATTCCGCATATCCACACACCCAGCTTCGGTCCGATCTTCGACACATCTCCTAGTTGGCACCAAGCCGGTCCCGGTGGCGAGCGCTATCTGCTGCCATTTGAGGAGCAGATGCGTGAATTGATGCAGGAAGCTCGCGTAACACCAGATACCGAACGTCAAATGGAGATCTTCCACGAAGTTCTGCAGCTATCTACGGAGAACGTCTACGCCGTTGGTGTGTATGAAGTGCGCCGCGGCTTGGGACTGCACAATCGGATTCGCAACGTACAGCCTGACATTCCGTCCTACATGTACAACTGGACCGTCAGCAGTATGCCGATTCAGATTGTCTATGTACCCGCAGAACTGCAGTTCGAAACTCGTTTTCAACATCTGATTCCTACGGCCGAAAGCTACACAAACCGTGTTTGGAACCGGTAATTGGTAGCCAAGGATGTGGGCTGAACCAGCCCACATCCTTTCCCCCAACAGTTTGACTCATAAAGGAGGGAGAATGCTTGCTCAGCTATCTGATTCGCAGGATCATGTACGCAATACCGATGCTGATCTTGGTCAGTTTCTTTTCGTTCGTCGTGATCAATTTACCCCCCGGTGACTACTTGACGACGATGCAGATGACCCTCCAGAGCCAAGCGGGAATGTCTCGGGA
>SLOZ01000003.1 GCA_007132255.1 Limnochordia bacterium
AACTGTCTGATGAAACGTTTCGTAGGTGTTTCGCTGTCTCTGTTGTTGGTACTTAGCTTAGGAGTCTTAGGGCTAGCTGGAAGCCATGGCGACCACGGACAAGACGTGGTGTATGCTGTGGCGGAGATTACGCCCTTTGAGGAAGGCGGCCCCACTGGTATAGCCTTCTTCGTGGAAGCCGACGGTGTTGTATACGTAACGGTTCGTGCTCATGGGTTGGCCAATCCCCTCCAGGGCGTTCACATCCATGAAATCGGTGACCTCAGCAGTCCTGGCGCTTCCGGCGGTCACTTTGACCCAACTGGCGGCAGCCATGCGCATCCAGACGAACACGGTGCCCATGCAGGAGACCTTATCAATATCGAGGTTGACGAAAACGGTGTCGGTACCCTGGTCATGGTGAAAGACGACATCACTCTTTCTCCGGGTCCGCTCTCTGTAGCCGGTCGGGCCATCGTCATTCACGCCGAAGAAGACCTTTTCACACCGGAAAATATCGGTGGCGGAAGAGTGGCTGGTGGCATTATCGAAGTCGTCAGCATGCAGCACTAAAGGGCACAAAGGAAGACACCTGGTTCATGGAAGGAACTTCCATGAACCAGGTGTCTGCTATTTTTTTCCATACGATGCCACAGCGAGGCTGGCGAAGTCGCCGACAGCTTCGCCGAGGAAAGCTGGAACAACCGAACACACGTCGAGATTGATAGCCAGCGCCTCGCGCCGCAGTTCCTCCAACGCTGGCTCAGCCAACAGCCGTTGCTGGCGGCTGTAGATGCTGCCAATAACGATCTTTTCAGGGTTCAGGATATCCACTAACATCGCTAACCCCTGGCCCAATCGTTGGCCGACTTCGCGAAATACCGTTATCGCGAGGTCATCCCCTGCCAAGGCCGCTTCGGCGGCATCTTTCGCGGACGGGGCTGGCGATACACACAGGGTCGATGTGCCGCCGCGTTCTAGATGCTGAGCCAGCCGAAGCTGAAAAAGACTCGCAATTCCACCGCCGCTGCAGAAACCTTCGAAGGACCCGTGCTTACCGTAGCCCAACGGTCCATCGGCGGCTAATCGGACATGACCAACCTCGCCCGCCATACCATTGGTCCCCCGGTAAAGCCGTCCATCCAGAATCAGTCCAGCACCCATGCCGGTTCCAAACGTCAAGAACACCATGTTTCTACAGCCCCGTCCAGCACCCCACTGCCATTCGGCCAACGCACAGGCATTGGCATCGTTTTCTAAACATACCGGCACGGACGGCCCCAGAGAAGCTTGGAATGGCGTTAGGACGTCCACACGATCCCAACCAGGAAGATTGGGCGGCGACAAGACAAGTCCAGCCTCGCTGTCCAAAGGACCACCGCAGCTGATACCCACTGCAGCCACATCCGCAGCAGCGATTCCCGCAGCGTTCAGGAGTTGAACCATGGTTTCGATCAGCTGCTCAAGAGCAGCCGCCGGGGTACCGGGCGTAGGAAACTGCTGTCTAGCGGAGACCGCCGGCCTTCCAGCCTGCATGGTCCCCAATGAAACGGCACATTTCGTACCACCGATGTCAATTCCTACCATAATGCTCGTGGTCGGGTCCACTGACTGGTCTGTCATTTCGCACAACGCCCCTTTTCCATAACCCGCGTCGTAGTCGGATCGGCGACATGATTATTCCACCCGTTTCGTGAAAGACGCTTCCTAACAAGCGCTACGAAAAAAGGTTCTCAGAGTCCACTTCAGTGGACTCCCACCTGTAACCTTGACACCTGAAGTCGACAAAACGCTCTACGTTTCGAAGAACGTGTCTTCAAGCAGCGCACACAGGGTGTGATACATGGCGATATGCCGCTCTTGGATGTCTGCCGTTTCTTGCCAAGGAGCGATTAGGCAGACGTCACACAGCTCCTTCATTCTGCCACCATCGCGTCCAGTCAAGCCAATGGTCTTCATACCCACGGCTGCCGCGGTCTGCAGAGCATAGACAATATTGGGAGCTTGCCCGCTGGTACTCAGAGCTACTAAAACGTCACCCGGCTTGCCGTAGCCATAGACCTGCTGTGCGAACATCAGATCCGGGCCGACATCATTGATAAAAGCCGTCAACAAACTGGTTTGGCTGACGAGCGAAATCGCCGGCAGAACGCCCTGCAGATGTGCTGCGGCATACTCGCCTTCGGAACCGGCCACTGTTTGCAGGGTCGCCGCAAACTCCGGGTCCACTGGGCGCCGTTTCCGAAACCCCTTCATGAGTTCACCCACAATGTGTTCACTATCTGACGCACTGCCTCCATTGCCGCAGACCAATGTTTTGCCACCTTGCTGGTAGCTGGCACTCCAGACACTGAAAGCGTCTGCCATATCTTGGCGCAGTACCGCCAGATCAGGATATTTTTCCAACAACCGCGCTACATGCTCAGCCACAGATGCTTTGGTCATCATGGATCAATCCTCCGACATGGAAGTTTCCACCACCGGTTTATCCGGATCCTTAGGGATACGGAACGTTTTGATCTCCGCAGGACCAAAGGACGCAGCGATGGTGCGCTGCCAGTGGGGTAAGGTGATCACGGTATCCACGGCCACTTTGGCCGTTTCGTAACAGCGGAGAATCATGTCTTCGCTGTCTTCGGCCTGCTTGAGCGCGCCCACTACAACATGATCTGTATCTACCTGGAGATACGAGTTCTGCTGCGGAAGCGAGCCTTTGTGGTACGTTTCCCACAGCGCGATGGGTTTTTGATTCAGCTCGGCGGCTAGCTGCACCACACCGGCTTCTTCCCAGCTGCCTCGGTGCGGCAGAATGGCGTAATTGAAACGCTGAATGCCCTGGTCGATGAAGGAATAGTGACCATCTGGATCCGGAACCATGGGATCGTGGTTGGCGTAGACCGGGCTGCGCAGCACGGTGATACTCATTTCCTTATTTAAGACATCGAAGCTGTACTTGGAGTCGTTTAGCAGCGCCACACCGACGCGGTCCTTGCGTCCTTCGGTGACACCGCTGACGTCCAACCAAGCTCCGCCAGGCTGTTCGTCACCATTGACGGGCCGTTCCAACGATCCGTACGGGATCTCGTAGGTGGCCCGCTGGAATACCTGGTTCACGGGGAAACGCAGTTTCAGCATTTTGAACTGTTCTCGCCAGTCCACGGTCACGCGCACGTCAATTTGGCTGCGCCCTTGGTACATCACAAAATCCTGAACCATCGAGGATAACCCATATTCACTGCGCACTCGCAGAATGGAACGCACAGGCCCCTGTTCTACCAATTTCACGACCACCGCACGAAATTGGCCAACTTCGTCCTGGAACCGCAGGATATTGTGGCTCCACGTGTCCGATTTGTCGTCAATGACTACCGGGCGAGCAGCCGGCCCTTGGAAGACCTGATAGTCCAGGCCTTTGTCCAGCAACTGGCTGATGTACCCGGTTTCCGGATCCACCTCCAAGCGGTACTGCGCATTCTCCAACCATGTTTCTCCCGCTGCCATGTTATCAAAGGGGGCGGCTTCCCGACCGAAGCGGAGCTTGTAGACACGGTAACCCATGGGCGGCAGGTCTGCCACAAAGCAGATTCGACTGCGGCCCCGGCATGTAGCCTGGGATTGCGTGCGCTGGAAGGGTATTTCGACCTCGTCGTCGGTGAACAGGGCGGCCTGATCTTTCAGTCCTCCAACTTCTATCTCCACGGGGACTTGGGCTGCCCAAGAATGCGGATTAAAGACGACCAAGGGCTTCATTTGGTCCTCTTCGGGGATATCGATGGCCCATGAGAAAGCCTGCATGCCATAGTTGAGATTGCGGGCTGCGATGGACATAGCCTCGCCGTACATCCACTGGGCATCATCATAGGCGGATTCCAAACTAGTACCGGCCAAGATATCGTGGAATTGGTTGAACAGGACATTTTTCCAGGCTTGTTCGAAGCCCTTTCCATAAGGTGCTCCCAGAGCCCAATTGGCCAAGGTAGATACTTTCTCGGCGGTCCCTAACGCCTGCTCTGCCTTACGATTCCACATCTTTATCCCAGAATGGGCTGCATAACAGCCGCTGGCATGGTGCTGCAGATCATCGTGGACCACCGGCAGATCCAGTTCTTGCTGCTTCAACTCTTCAAAGTATGTTTCCGGATTGGTCATGATCAGTTCTGGCAGGGAATCGTCGTGCTGCCATTTGTGAATGCTGTCGATGTTGTCCTTGGTGGGACCGCCTCCATGGTTACCCACACCATAAAAGCACATGAGATCGTTGATGGGCGCTTTCAGCTCGGCAGCGCAGCGGCGCAGATGATGTTCCACATCTTGGCCCCAAGTCAGATACTCGTAAGGAATCCGGTAGGTCAAGACCTTCGATCCATCATCAGCTTCCCACCAAAACAAGCGTCCGGGCAGGCCTTTTTCGTTGGGCATCGGACGCATGAAGATATAGCTGTCCAGACCACTCTTTTTGAGAATCTGGGGCAGCACAGCATTGTGGCCAAAGCTGTCGGGGTTAAACCCGACCTTCGCCCGTCGGCCAAAGCGCGACTGAAAGTAGCGCTGACCATAGAGGCCCTGCCGGACAAAGGATTCTCCGGAGGGAACATTGCAGTCCGGTTCGATCCACCAACCGCCCACCAAGCACCAGCGGCCCTCCGCCACTCGCTCTCGGATTTCGGCAAACATCTCGGGATCACTCTGCTCTACCCATTCATAGAACGCTGCCGAACTGGAGATGAACTGGAAATCATCGTATTCCTGCATGCGATCCAGGGCCGAACGAAAGGTGGCCTTGGTTTCTTGAAAGCCTTCCTGCCACTGCCACAGCCAAACGGGATCCAGGTGAGCATGACCAATCATATGCAGCCTACCTTTAGCAGCCATCATATTGCCTCCCTACTGCCGTTACCCGCTTTGAACCAGTTTTTGTTGCGGGAACGGACATAGTCTTGGATTTTTTCCCTTACTGTCTCTTCCACAGCACCGCGCCCGAGTTCCAGGATATCCTCCGAAAGGGTCCGACACTCTTCATGGGTCATGGTATCGGCATCAGAACCATGGGACCGCGCCTGTGCAACGAGCCCACTGGTTTGCATGGACTCACCACGCACCATGGATATTCTACACCACGCTCTCCAGAAATACCTCCCACCTTCGTTCATTGCCGGTACAGACCACTCCTACGCCGTTCCTCATCGGTCAAATCTATCAAATCAGTACTGATGCTCCAAAGCCGTTGGGCTGCATCGATATCATAGGACGCTGGTGAGGAGCGCACCTCTTTATGGCGGCTAAAGTACTTTCCGGTGACAGCGCCTTTCGAGCCATCCACCAGCTGCACCAAAGGCTTTGCTGCCTGCTCCGCCGTGAGAAAAAACGGTCGAAACACAGTGAAGATGAACGCCGCTAAGGCACCTCCTGACTCACGACCAAAATTCGACGCTATGGCGCCGGGATGAATGCAGTTTACATGAAATCGCCCGTCTAGACGCCGAGCCAACTCATAGGTGAACAAAATATTGGCCAGTTTCGTTTGCGCATAGGAGCGAAACGGTCCGTAACCCTGCTCGAGCTGCAGATCATTCCAATGGATACGGCCAATCTTGTGTGCACCTGATGTGACATTCACGATCCTGGCTTGATCCGGGCCCGACGTATCCATGAAAGGCTGCAAACGATGGCTCAATAGAAAGTGTCCCAGATGATTGACACCTAACTGCATCTCAAAGCCGTCATCGGTCTCTTGGCGTTTGGCCTGAATCGTCGCAGCATTGTTCACCAAGGCATGGAGCGTAGGATGAGATTTTGGCAGCGAAGTCGTCGCCTTCCGCACCGAATCCAACGACGCCAGATCGCAGAGCACCAAGCGAGCACTGTCCCGCCCGGCTGCTCTATGCACCTCGGCCAAAGCTCGTTGCCCACGCTCCTCATTGCGACAAGCCATGGAAACGAACCAACCAGCCAAAGCCAAAGCTCTGCTTGTTGCTAACCCCAGTCCAGAATTGGCACCAGTAATCCAAACATGCTTCCGTGTTTCCATCGTATCCTCTCCCGTCTTGAATGATTTTGGTTCGCAATCGCCGGTCGGGATATGTTTCCGGTCCTGATCCCGTTAGTGAACCATCCTGGCTGAGGGAATATCCCAGCCTACCTGCTGCGAAAACTGACAGTCCATTTTCGAAGCGGGTCTCAATGGTGTATGATTAACAGTGTATCACGAATCAAGGATCAAGAGTATGTTAGGGAAGCTAACGCATCAAGAATTGCATGCCTTGAGGGCAGTGTTGAGCATGAAGACCTAGACTTGGGAGGCTTATCAATGGCAACCACGATCATCCGCAACGTACAGATCATCACCGATCACCTTATCCCGAACGGAGTACTTACATTGAACGACGATACGATAACCTTTGTCGGCTCGGCTGCCGAATATCACAGACAACCCATCCAGTCGAACTATGTCCTTGAAATCGACGCTGACGGGGGCTATGCAGCACCCGGCCTGATCGATGTCCACATTCACGGTGCCAACGGCCATGACGTCCTCGAAGGCACCGACGAAGCACTGCGTGCCATTGGCTGCTATTGCGCTGCTGGTGGTACCACAGGCTTTCTGCCCACCACTGTAACCGCCGCGCCGGCCAAGACACGCCAAGCGGCTCAGGCCGTGCAAGCGTTCACTGCCCAGCAAGCCAAAGGCAGCCCATCGGGAGCTCGCGTTCTCGGCATGCATCTTGAAGGCCCGTATCTCAACATCGAACGCAAAGGAGCCCAATTCGGTGCAGCCATTCGGCCTGTGGATTTGGACGAACTGCAAGAACTGTACCTGGCACTTGGGGATATCTGGAAGCTAATGACCATTGCACCGGAGATCCCAGGTGCACAAGATGCCATTCGCTGGTTGGTCCAGCGCGGCATCACTGCCTCCGCTGGACATTCCACCGCTACGTTTGCGCAAAGCGTCGAAGCTTTTGATTGGGGCATATCTCAAGCCACACACATCTTCAATGGGATGCATCCCCTGCACCACCGCGAGCCGGGATTGCTCGGTGCCTGTCTCACCAAACCAACCATCGCTTGCCAATTGGTGGCTGATGGCGTCCATGTCCATCCTGCCGCTGTGGAACTTTTGTATCGGATGGTCGGCTGTGAACGTATCATTCTGATTACCGACGCCGTACAAGCTGCCGGCCTCCACGACGGCAGCTACGTTCTCGGTGACCTCGCCATTGTTGTCCGCCAAGGAACCGCATGGCTTCCCGACGGCACCTTAGCGGGCTCGACGTTGACGATGCTAGACGCAGTCCGTAACGTGATCGACTTTTTGCAGATACCCCTGGTCAACGCATTTCGTATGGGCAGCCTGAACCCTGCTCAGAGCCTGGGATTGAACCGAACCGGCTGGCTGCGAGCCGGGTACGCTGCAGATGTTCTGCTCCTCAGTCCCGAACTGGAACTGCAGCGCACCATTGTGGGGGGTCAGACTGTGTTTTCTGCGTCAGCGTGATTCTCGGCATGACTTGGATCGGACAAAGCCCAGATACCTCTGACGAAACGTTCAAGATAAGCAGCAGTGGGGCTTCCTCGGTTCCTATGTTCTATGCAAATATAAGAATACCCGCAGGATCCCCAAAAAAGATCCGGCGGGTATTTTTCATCATGGGGTGAAACTTGATCAGAAAAATGGCAGCGGGATTCGGTCACTGGCTTTGACGAACCCTGAAGGCCATTACGCTCTCGACCGCCCCAGAGGCTGTGGCGGCGTGACTAGGGAAAACGCCCTGGAATCCCCGACCATATCCTGTGAAGCCACCAACTTTAGCTGCCCACCAATCGGTCACTAGTGCCGATTGCAGCCAACATATTATCGCTAACGCCCTCAAGCTGTCGAGGGAT
>SLOZ01000297.1 GCA_007132255.1 Limnochordia bacterium
AACCGATGACGATGGGCATGGTGGTGTGGTCATCATTGGCTCCCACGTCAACAAAACCACAAGGCAGTACGAACATCTGCGGGATCGGGGACTGCCCTTGGAGTTTGTCCAGTTCGACCAGCATCTCGTGGCTTTCGATGGCAGCTTAGAGGGAGAAGTGCAGCGCGTAGTTGACGAAGTGGAAAGGCAGATTAACGTTGGCCGCAGTGTTGTTGTCTACACGCGCCGCGAACGCTATGATGCAGATACAGATGATCAGGACCATCAACTGCTGATCTCACAGCGGATCTCCGATGCCATCATGAGCATTGTGGCGAGACTGTCTGTGCGTCCGGGGTTTATTCTTACCAAAGGCGGTATCACCTCCAGCGATGTGGGGACTAAGGCACTACAGGTCAAGAAGGCACTGGTGATGGGCCAGATTCGACCGGGCATTCCGGTGTGGCTGACCGGGGATGAGAGCAAGTTTCCGCAGCTGCCGTTCATCATCTTTCCGGGTAATGTCGGTGATGAGGGAACACTGGCGGATATCGTGGAGGAACTGCTGTAGCCGTACCGTTGCCATAACAGCGCAGCCAGCCCTTGGGGGACTGGCTGCGCTGTATCTTCATTTTGACGCTCCATTGAAGAACGGCTAGCTGTTAACGGCACAGCTGGGCATCCGGCGGTGTTCAGCTTGGGGTAACCGAGTCAGGATGCGGGACACGGGCTACCAAGATCTCGTCTGTTTCAGGACTGGCGGCCAGACGCAAAAAGCCCTGGACCGGGGGAAGTTCCGCATACGAGTTAGGGGTAGTCGCAACAGTTGCACAGCCGACGATACTGCTCTGGCCAAAAAAGCCAATGTCCCAGAAGGGACCATTCAGCATCGGATTGACTCCATAGACGAAACCGTTTTGCTGGCAGACTCGCTTATGGCAGCTGTTGAGCCAGTCAGCCTGCTGCTCTTTATGCCATGGGCCGGGATTGGCCGATGGTTGGATCAGTATCTGGGCTCCTTTGGCTTTCAGTGCTGCCACAACATCATCCTGAAACGCATCGAGGCAAATAGCAATCCCAAGGCGGCCCAGCGGTGTCGCAAAAACATTGATATCTTCCAGTCGGCCAGGCATTAGATCCAAGGCTGCCTCCTGCTCTAACTCAACCAAGTGAACCTTGTCCTGCTTGCCGATGATTTCGCCCGTCGGCCCGAACAGGTAGGACGTATTGCAAACCCGGCGCGCCAGCGGCGAATTCCGGTGGGCGTGGCCAGCGACCGCTGCAAAGGGTGGCAGAACCACCGAGCCAGCAGCAATGTAGACACCGTGAGCACGCGCCAATTGCGCAAAGGTCGAAAAATACGTCTCAGCAATGGTCTTGTGACGACGCAGATAAAGGGCAGGAACCCAAGAGAGCCCATATCTCATCCGATTCCAGATGGCTGGAAACAGGTTTGCTTTGGTCAGCGCTTGGATCCCAGCGGCCACCGAATGCACGTTCTGCAGACGATGTTCCATACCCTGCAAAACCAACAGCAGACCAATATCTTCGGGAAAGACGACCAGTGTTGGCAGATCGCGATCCGTGCAGCGTTCAACCTCGCCCATGATGGCAGTCATGCGTTTGGTAAAGGCATCGGAGGACCAATAGTCTTCTAGGTGTAAGGTCATCTGCACCGCCACCAACTGGATATCTTCGGGTGCTTCGGAGGCTGCAGCAGGGCGCGATAAACACAAGCAAAGGAAATAAAAAACCAGGAAGAGAATCACATACCATACCACCATGGAATCGAGCTCCTTTCAACAGCCTGCCATTTTTTGAGCAGCGGGCTCGTTGCCGTGAGAGTGCTTTCGGTGGCTGGCAAACAAGCAAAGTGCAGTTTGGCTGCCAGCGACCGCTCTATGGCGTCCTTGTTCGCCGGCGTTTGGCAGCATTCCTGTCTCCCGTTGGCAATTCGACCACCATTGTGAAGGGCTGAGTTTCGATTGAGTGATTTTATGTTGAGGGGAGTGGGGCCGCAGGCATGGCTTAAGGCAAAAAAACCACCGCAGAACGACCCAAAAAACGTAAACGCGAGCTCTCCGCAGCCGAGAAAGCAGCCAAACGACGCAGACGCGCCGAGTATGAAACGATATTTATCAACGGCAAGCAAAAACGTGTAAAACGACAACCGACCATTGATGGTCTCGACATTGATGAATTTATTCGGCAGAATGCGGATCCCATCTGGCTGCACCAGAATGAGATGGGGGAGTACATAGATTGATTCAATGGCGATGAGTATTTAACTATGGAAATGCGCCACCCGGTCACTGTGGTCGCAAGCTTCGTGTGTACAAAGGTGACCGTATCACATCCGGATGGGCTCGCCGAGGTTCTGTTCGAAAACTCCAGCGACGGCCGCTACCTTTGCTTGCGTGGATCGGATGGGACCCAAGACACCCTGGTCTATATAGAGACCGCTAGTATTCCGACTGCTGGCTATTTCAACGTTACTGCGGCTGAACTGCACTCTGAGTATTTCAGCCTTACAATTTTCGGTAAGGACCGGGAGACCATAGAAGTCAGCTTTGCTCCGGAATTGCGGGCGGATTCCCGGCTCAGTCAAACGCTGATGGAAATCATCCCGACGTTACGTTGGGCTGCGGAATAAGGGGGGTTGAGCTGGGGTGCAATCAGATCTGTGCGGCACCGTGATCAACCCAGACCAATAGGAATGTTTGAGCTGCAGGAACAAAGTCCTTGACGAAAGATTGCATGCAATTATATACTGTAAACAGTAATGGTTCTCAATCCAAGAGGGGCAGCCCATCGTACACTGCATAGCTGCCCAAGAGAGGATGGCTCACCAATGAAATATCTCGACGGCAAGGCCTTGTATTATGCCTTTGTATCTGGCGCCAATGAAGTGACACGCCAACGCGACACCTTGAACAAAATCAACGTATTTCCAATCGCAGATGGTGACACCGGCAGCAACCTGGTTTTTACACTGCGGGCCATTGTGGAGGAAGCAGGGATTGCTGAATCTGCCAAACAGACCATGGACTCCATATCCGACGCGGCTCTAGTTGGCGCTCGCGGCAACTCCGGCATCATCTTTGCCCAGTTCATTCGCGGCATGAATGTTGGTTTAGGGGATGTCAAAGACATCTCCGTGCAGGATTTTGTCGACGCTGCCAAACGTGCTGTACCCTATGCCTACGGAGCAGTGGCCAATCCCACCGAGGGAACCATTCTAACAGTCATGCATGACTGGGCTGAGGCCTTAGGAGGTCTGTATGATCGGGTCAAAGATTTTGAGGATCTTTTTGCCCAGTCAATGGATGCAGTGGTCGCTTCATTGGAAGACACCCCTAACAGACTAAAAGTGCTCAAAAATGCCGCCGTTGTCGATTCCGGTGCCAAAGGATTCTTCCATTTTCTTGAAGGTTTCTACCGCTTTATTCAGCAAGGTGATGCATCGGAGTTGGTTGTTGAGCCAGACAGCATTGTGTTGGATGTCGATGAACACTACGCCATTGCCGATGAAGACATTCCCTTCCGTTACTGCACGGAGGCGCTGCTTACAGGTCAAGACCTTCAATCCGATGCCATCAAGGCTGCTTTGGCAGGGTTTGGCGACTCTTTGATTGTTGCTGGTCACGAAAAAAAGATCCGCGTTCATATGCACACAAACGATCCCGAGGCCTTCATGCTTCGCCTGCGCAGTTTCGGTAGCATAACGCAGCAGAAGGTGGATGACATGCAGCGCCAGAGCGATGTCATTCATCGCCGCAAGGCACCCATAGCGCTGGTTACTGATTCCATAGCGGATATACCTCAAGAGGTGCTGGACCAAGAGCAAATTCATATGCAGCCATTGAATGTTATGATGGAAGGCAGCGCTTATGTGGACAGACTCACCATCACGTCCAGCACAATCTATACACTCTTGGACGCCATGGCTGAATACCCGACTTCCTCGCAGCCCAATGGCAAGGCTGTGGAAGCGATGTTTGGGTTCCTTGTGCAGCACTATGAGTCCATTATCGTGGTTTCTGTTGCCCAAGGTCTGAGCGGAACCTTCCAAACCTTTACCAATGCCGCTAAGCGCTTCCAAGACCAGGGCGTTAGGATCGATATTGTCGACTCCAAGCTGAATTCAGGCGCCCAAGGCCTCGTCGTCGTGAAGGCGGCTGAAGCGATCTTGGCTGGAAAGGACCACGATACAGTGTTGGGTATGATTGACGACTTCATTGCGAAGTCGAAGATCTTCGTCAGTGTGCACACCCTAAAGTACATGCTCCGTTCGGGGCGGGTCAGTTCGGCCATGGCAGTCGCTGCTAAGGTATTGAACCTCAAGCCCGTTGTCTCCTTGGACGAAAACGGGAAAGGAAGCATCTTTGGCAAGGCTTTTAGTGCGAGAGGCAACACGAAATTGATCCAAAAGTCCGTCAAGAAAATTCACAGCGACCAGGGCATTGAAGACTACTGTATTGTTCACGCCAGTGCTCCCGAGCGAGCGGCGGAGTATGCTCGGATCTTCACGGACATGACGGGACGCGAGCCGAAGTACATCATGGATGTCTCCGCCATCACAGCTTTGAGCGCCGGTATCGGTTCCACCGGAATCGCCCTGATTACGCGCTGATGAGAACGACAAACTAACCACAAGGGATGGTATGCCATGTCGCTGTATGCAGAAGTGGCTCTGTTGTTGTTAGGTTTCTTTCTGTTGATGTTTGCCTGGGGGCAGATTCTCAAGAACAACGCTGTGGTCGATATCGGCTGGGGATTGGGTTATGTTTTAGTGGCGGTGTATGCCCTAGCCCGTCTTGCCGATAGCCCTGAGCGAGCGTGGTTGATCACAGTTCTTGTCGTTCTGTGGGGCAGTCGCCTTGCCTTTTACCTTGCTAAACGCAACCTTGGTAAACCGGAGGACTATCGTTATGTGAAAATGCGGCAGAACTGGGGTACCCGTTGGCCGGCGCTAAAAGCGTTCGTCAATGTCTATTTGCTGCAGGGTGTTCTGATGTATATCATCGCCATTCCCATTATGTGGGTACATGTTAACAGTGCGGCAGGTTTGAGGTTCCTGGATGTGTTGGGAGCCGGAGTATGGATCGTAGGGTTCTTGTTTGAATCCATTGGCGATCGCCAATTGAAAAACTTCAAAAGTCAACCAGAGAACAAAGGCCGCATTATGAAGCAGGGCCTCTGGCGCTACACGCGCCACCCTAACTACTTTGGTGAAGCGCTGATGTGGTGGGGCATCTACCTAGTAGCCGCAGCTGTTCCATTTGGCTGGGTCATGTTCTTTAGCCCGCTTCTAATTACACTACTGCTGCTATTCGTGTCTGGTGTTCCACTATTGGAAAAACGGTACGCGGGAAATAAGGATTTCGAGCAATATGCCAAGGAGACCAATAAATTCGTACCTTGGTTTCCCAAACAAGTCAACAGCGGACGGAGGAAAAGCGAATGATGTATTACCTGAAGGTCTATGCGGTGACGTTCGCTGTTTTTTTCGTCATCGATATGCTCTGGTTAGGTGTCGTGGCCCGCAGTTTTTACCGGAACCAGTTGGGCTCGCTCATGAGGAGTGCTGTAAATTGGCCGGCAGCCATTGTGTTCTATCTGCTCTTCATTGGCGGGATCTTGATCTTTGTTCTCCTGCCTGCTTTAGAACGGGGTAGTTGGCAGTATGCTTTGGGGATGGGCGCTCTGTTCGGGCTCATTACGTATGCAACCTATGATTTGACGAATTTGGCCACACTGCGGGATTGGCCGTTGACCATGACGCTGGTGGACCTTATGTGGGGCACGGTTCTAGCTGCTTCCACTGCTTTCGTTAGTTTTGCCATTTTGCAGCGTCTCTTGTAGCTTGAGGACGTGGTCTTGCTTGGAGGGTGTGAGGAGGAATAGCAATGAAAGTAGCCAATACCGTGGCTTGGATTGGGCTCTTGGCCATGACCGCGGTGATTCTCAACGGTTTCGTCAACGGGGACTTTGGTCGAGATGGTTCGGCGCTGTTGGCTAACCCATGGGGAGTTGTATCATTGGTGGATTTATATGTCGGCTTTGCTCTATTTTCCCTGTGGATTGGATTTCGTGAAGCTTCAAAACTGGCTGCCGTGATCTGGATTGTTATGATGATGGTTCTGGGGTTTTTCACAGCCAGCTTGTATGTGATCCTGGTCGTGCGAAGCAGCCGTGGTGATTGGTTGACCTTCTTCTTGGGCAACCGGAAAGAAGAGTTGGTTCGACCGTGGGCTTCGGCTGAATCGAAGGCGTCCCCGTGACGTCTGGCGAAAGGCTGTTCAAAGTTTTCGTAGGCTTACTGCCATCGGCATTTCGCGAACGTTTGTGGATTGCCAGTGCAAATTCGAGACGTTAGTGAGGGGTTCCGATGATTCAGATCCGTGAGCTCTATGGGGAATTCCGGACTGTGGTGACCGGCCAGACGGTGGATGCAATTCTGCCCCCGTTAGTTTTCATGTTCATCAATGGGACCTACGGTTTGAATCGAGCAATTCTGGGTTCTCTGGGACTGGCTGTTCTTTTGTGGGTGATTCGAATATTAAGAGGACAGACTTGGTACTATGCCTTGGGCGGATTAGGTGCGGTCGCCCTTGCTTCAGGCCTCTCCTATGTCAGCCGCAGTGCTACCAGTTATTTCATACCTGGTTTGATCAGCAATGGAACGATGTTTTTGGTGGCTCTCACGAGTCTGGCTCTGGGCAAACCACTCATCGCATTGGTGAGCCACGTAACTCGAGGGTGGCCCTTGGAATGGTTTTGGCGCCACGATGTGCAGCCAGCTTACGCCGAAGTCACATGGGTGTGGGGCGGTCTTTTCTTGACGCGGCTCGTTGTGCAGTGGGGGCTGTTTGTCCGCGGCGATGTTGTGGGATTGGCTTGGGCCAGTGTTCTATTGGGTTGGCCACTGACCGTTGCGGTTTTAGTGTTCACGTATTTGTACGGCATCCACCGTCTGCGGACATTAGGTGGTCCTGGGATTGATGAGTTTCGAGCGGGGAAGAAACCGCCTTGGCGGGGTCAAGTGAAGGGTTTTTAGGTCATGAAGCCCTCTTCGGTGCTCTGGAAATAATTACCTTGTACCAGGTGCATGGAAAACTATGGGAATCAAAGAAAGTGCCGCTCCCTGTTGTTGTCGGGAGCGGCCAACTTGTTTTTGAGCAAAGACTTCCAAGACAGGTCCAACACCGACGCCCAGGGCCACCAGGGCCACAGACATCTCTGCGCCATGCGAAAAACTGTCTTCACGGCATTTCGTTGACATTCTTGGTGTTCTAGGCAGGTATGGCATGCCTCCGCCCAGGATTTTCGAAATGAACGGATGCTAAACTTTGGTTTGCCGCGCGCTAACAACGGACTGTTTCTGCCGAGATTCTCCCTTCGCAACGATAATCAAGAGCAATGGTTTAGACTTTGATTCTGGGACTCGAGGCCGTGTTAAGGAACGAAGCATCAATAGGCTGGTTTCCTTTCCCTTGAGAACGTGTGCTTCTCGCCTCATTTTTTGAGATTCTAAATAAAAGGAAGCCAAAACCAAAAACCAAAACCAAAAACCAGAAACAAAACGAGAAACAAAACCAGAAAAAAGCCAGAAACAAAACCAGAAACAAAGTCAAAAAACCTATGAAATGTGCCGCTTTGTGTTGTTCTGTGTTGTTCTTCTCCCGTTTTCATAAGCTTGCTTTGGAGGGAGACCCGCCATCGTTCGCATTGGTACCAGTTTGATTGGCGCCTTAAGCCATTTCTGTGGCAGATCTGTAAGAAGGAGATCCA
>SLOZ01000122.1 GCA_007132255.1 Limnochordia bacterium
GCTTCTGCGGTTTTGCGCGCCTTTTTTTGGCCAGATGGTTTTCTCACAGCGAACTATGTTCTGTAAACACTGCGTTTGGGTTGTTCCTGTTTGTCAGCGCTGTTGCTGACTACATGGAAGCAGCGACGAGGCAGAGAGCAGAACATGGGTTCACGCAACAACCATCTAGGAGGAATTCCAACTGAAACCGAAACATCAAAATAAGCGCAGTCGCCGTTTCGCCAACCAAACGCTGCCCGCCGTGACCACGGGTATCGCTGCTGGTGTTGTCCAGCGCCATGCCAGAATTTGGGTCAATGGCACCATGGTGCCCTGTCTGCTGCCCGGTACCGGCAGCTTGAAGAATCAGGCGAGCCGCGAAGATGACAAGCGGCCTGTGGTGGTTGGCGACACGGTGGACTTAGCAGCATCCGGCACCCATGAATACATTGTTCAAGGGGTTCAACCGCGACAAACATTGTTGGAACGAGGCAATCGAAAGCAGCCAGGCGAACGGATTCCCGTGGCGGCCAACGCCGACACGGTGCTCATCGTGCGTGACATTCGTACCCCCTGGGATTCGGGCTTTATCGAGCAGTGCGTAACGGCCGCCCGCAGGGCAGGCCTGCAGGCTCTGCTCTGTGTTCACAAGACGGATCTGGCAGCACCCAGCATCGTTGCGTGGGAGCAAACGCACTGGCAGTATCTAGCGGCTGTCAATGTCGAGGTGCATTTTTCCTCGGTCCAAGATTCCAGCCATTGGCTGCAGCCACTGCAGAGGCGGTTGGCCGGTCACAAGGTTGTGATTGTAGGACCGCCGGGAGCCGGCAAGAGCACCCTCCTGGCTGCTCTAACAGCAAGCGAGATTCCCAGCCAGCCCAAGCCAACGACAAACCCCTCACTGCAGCCAACGGCCAACGGTTGGTTTGTGGACACACCGGGCTTCAAGGACATGGCCTTGGCACCGTTGGCAGACGAAGAGCTAGCACCGCTGTTTCCGCACATTTACCAACTGCAGGACCAGTGCCATTTTGCCACCTGCACACACCGACACGAACCACACTGTGCTGTGAAGGAAGCGGTGCAGCGGGGCGAACTAGGAAGAGAGACCGTGGTACTGCTGCAGCGCCTGCGAGCCGATGGGGCAGCGGAGGGCACGGGAGTGACTGTCCAGCCCAAACAACGCAATCACCCGGATTATACCAAGGAGGCCTGCAGCGAAAGCTTTACGTGCTGCCACTGCGGTAGCTTAGTGGTCCCAGAAGCCGCTGGGACACGGCACCGCAACCACTGTCCCCACTGTCTGTGCAGCACCCACGTGGATGACAAGCCGGGAGATCGTGCCTCTCTGTGCGGTGGTGTCATGGATCCCGTATCCGTTTGGGTACGTAAGGACGGCGAGTGGGCCCTGATTCACCGCTGCCGCCAGTGCGGTGAACTGCACTCCAATCGCATCGCTGCCGACGATAACACGATGCTGCTTTTATCCTTGGCAGTCAAACCCCTGTCATCACCGCCGTTTCCCCTGAGCAGCTTGTCCCTGGGCGGCGTTTGAACGATTCGCAGCGGGTTCTAGAAACAGCAGAAGGATCTGCTGTTTCTTTTTTTACCTCGCATAGGCTGCTCAGATCGGGACCTGTGCGGACGTTGAGTGTGCGTTCGGAGTACAGTACTTGAACAGCGAATCAAGAAAACGCACAATAGCCGCGAAGACTGCTGCATCCTGCAGGAACAAAGGCGAGTGAGCCCGAACAGCATAGATATTGACATCCAACTTTGGTATTCAGGAGGTTCGAACAACTGTGCAGATCGAACGATTAGGCAAAGACGACTACCAAGAGTGTATTGACTTTATCAATATGGTGTTTAGCATGAGCAGTGGTCCTACCAATTTTCCAGAACTGCTGCCAGCCTACTACCAAGAAACCGAAGTTAGTATGCAGTGTCATTATGTCCTGCGTGAACATGGCGCCATTAAGGCCTTGGTGGGACTGTATCCGGGAACCGTCCGCATTGGTCGGGAAACACTGCGCCTAGCCCGCATTGGAGCTGTCTCAACGCATCCGTACAGTCAAGGCAAGGGGTATATGAAGACGCTGATGAACCACTGTATGAACGTCGTCCGCACAGAGTATGATATCTCGCATCTCGGTGGCCTGCGGCAGCGTTACTTGTACTTCGGCTACGAAAAGTGCGGTTATGTACCTGTATTCACGCTGAATCGGCACAATCTGCGTCATAACGAACTGGCCGCTGAAGTTGTGTTGGAGGAGGTCTCCCAGGGCGATCCTGCGCTTATGGACGTTCTCAAGACAATTCACGATGATCAACCGATTCGTGGTGAGCGGAGTTTGGCTGCGTTTTACCGCATCTGCCGTAATTGGTCCAACCACTTGTTCCTGGCTCGCGTCGCTGATGATATTGTGGGCTATGCCGTTGTGGAAGCGGAGTTTAAGGGCATCTCAGAACTGATCGCAACCCGCAGCGAATTTGCCTTGGGTATAGCCCAGGCCGTACTCCAACGCAGTGGGGGACAGTCGCTTGCTGTAACCCTTAATCCGGCGGCCTGCGACGACATCCGCCTCTTTGGTGCCTTTGCCGAAGATGTACGCGTGGATCACGGGGGCAATTGGCAGATTGTCAATTGGCAAAAGACCTTGAGTGCGCTGGCCAAGGTAAAAAACCAAAATCTACCGCTGCCCAACGGCGAGGTGATCTTGGACATCACGGATACAGCCTGCCTGTGTCTGCGGGTGGCTGATGGTAACGTATCGGTGACAGAGACCAAACAGCCAGCGGATCTATCTGGCAGTCCCAGTCAGATGGCGCGACTTCTCTTCGGCCCCCTGCAGCCGGGGATGGTGGATAGTTTACCGGCTCATTCGGGACTGCTGCAGGCGTGGTTACCACTGCCTTTGTATCTGCCGCAGCAGGATCACGCATAAACTGGCAGTTCGTTCCCCAAGCAAGGCCAGTGTCGCCAAGGCTTTTTGGTGGTTCTGGCCTTGCGAGTGCGGCCAACACCTTGTGCTTCCTGGAACCGAGAACAGCAGAGCCTAACTAACAAAGGAGAAGTGGTCATGCTCATCAAAGAAAAACTGGACCAAGCCGTGGCTGTCCTCAACGAGATCGGCATTGATTGCTGGCTTACCTTTGTACGCGAAACGATAGAAATGATGGATCCGGCCATGCACTTTGTGGCGGGACGGGATGTGGTGTGGGGCGCTGTGTTCTTGGTGCACAACAGTGGCAGGAAGGTGGCTATCGTGGGCCAAGGAGACCATCTAGACTTTGTGGCATCGGGACTCTACGATGACGTCGTCACGTATACCCAGAGCTTGGCCGAGCCACTGTGCCAGCTTCTGCAGGATCTTGATCCCGGGAGCATTGCCATTAACTATGCAGTGGATAATCCCGCGGCCGATGGTTTGACCTTAGGGATGTATAAGCGGCTTAAGGGGTATCTGGAAGGGACACCCTATCCGGAGCGGTTTGTTTCGGCAGAGCCGGTGATCTCTAGAGTTCGCGGGCGGAAGACGCCGGAGGAACTGCGCCGCATGAAAGCAGCTGCGGTGGAGACCTTGGATATGTTTGGGATACTAACCCAGTGTATCCAGCCAGGGTGGACCTTGCGCGATATTTCCGAGTTCATGCACAACTTGATGCGTGAGCGCGGCGTTGGGCACGCGTGGAGCTATGAAGGGGATCCAGGGATTACCAGCGGTGATATGCCAGAAGGGCACGGTACTCCTGGCGATATCCCCATCCAGCCCGGCCATGTCCTGCGCCTAGATTTTGGCATTAAAAAAGACGGCTACTGTTCGGACCTGCAGCGAACGTGGTATCTTCTCAAAGCCGGTGAGACCACAGCGCCGCCGGAGGTAGAAGCTGCCTTCGCCGTGGTTCGGGAAGGCATCGAAACAGCAGCAGCCATGCTGAAACCGGGCGTTTTGGGCTGGAAGGTGGATGAAGCTGTGCGCTCTGTTTTACGGAGGCACGGGTATCCGGAGTATCCTCACGCCTTAGGGCACCAGGTGGGTATCTGGGCTCACGACGGAGGCAGCATCCTCGGACCGCGCTGGGAACGCTATGGAGAGGCTCCCTACCAGCCGGTGGAGAAAGACCAAGTCTTTACCCTTGAGTTTTCCATCCAAACGCCGTATGGGCATGTGAGTCAAGAAGATATGGTCGTTGTCACGGAGCGTGGCTGCCAATATGTGGTGGAGCCACAGCAGGACCTTTGGCTCCTGCGTTTTGGGCACTGAAGCCAGGTGCGTTCTCGAGGCACCCCAACCAGTGGTGCCGGGAGCAGAACTGCGTTGGGGAACAAACAAGCAGGATAGGCCTCAAGCCTATCCTGCTCAGATTCCGGCAATCTGCCACTGGTTGTCATGCGCGGCTTCGCTTTAGCTTTTACGCTGGCGGACGGCGTCGAGGATTGCTTCATCGTCGTCGTAGGCGACAGCCAGTTCTTCAAAGCTTTTGGCGTCGATGCTCAATCGCTCCAAGAGCTGTTCGTCCAAGGGGCAGGGATACATGTACTCTCCCAAGGTGTCATTGTGCCGAGCCCGAGCTTTATCGATCATCCGAGGCAGCCAGGAAATGCCGCGCACCTGTAAGTCACCACTGCGGGGTGTGAAATCCATGTTTACATTCTCCTTTCAGGTCAGGTAGGATTAGAAATAAGTGCTCATCATGGCCGCCCGGACAACGGTTGTCTGCATGGGACAGCTGCGGTCCCGCTACGGCGGTCTTTATACTATTCGGCAAATAACAGCAAGTTCCTTAGGTACTTTTGAGCCAAACGCCAAGAACAGGCCGTTTGGCTCCGTTATCTAGTCCGGTCCTAGAGCACGTATAAACCTTGCGAACCGCTAGCTAAGACAACCCGTGGGAGACGCAGGCCAGCGACGGACAACTCCTTGACCAGGAGTTTCTGGGACCACACCGGCACGAGTCTGGCGTTAGGATGAGGAATATGGCGGTTCGGGGCACTTTATTATTGCTCAGCACGGTCCCCGGAAACTACGATCTAAACTGGGGTATTCTTTCATTATTTGCATCAGGGTACAGTAAGCTGTGTCGATCGACACGAAGGAGGGAAACCATTGCAGTATTTTCTTGGCGTCGATGGTGGTGGTAGTAAAACTCTAGCAGTCCTTGCGGATGCAAAGGGTCGAGTGGTTGGGGTGGGTTTAGGTGGAAGCGGCAACTTTCAGGGTCCAGGCGTGGAAGTGGCTCGTGAGTCCGTACGGGTCTGTACCCAGGAGGCGCTCTGCCAGGCCGGGATCCAGTCCCAGGATGTTACAGCCAGCTTCTTTGGTATGGCGGGTGCTGACCGACCTCGTGACTTTGCTATTGTGCGAGAACTCCTCGCTCCCATAACCCCCGGGCAATCCTGGGATCTGGAGAATGATGCGGTGATCGGTTTGTATGCAGGAACCGGCGATGGGATCGGAGTTGGCGTTATCTGTGGCTCAGGAACCAACGTCATTGGTCTTGGTCCCCAGCACAAGCGGGTCCAAGTGGGCGGCATGGGAGAACTATTCGGCGATGCAGCAGGGGGCGGTCACATCGGGCGGATGGCCGTGGCCCAAGCGATGCGCGGTCATGAAGGACGTGGTCGGGCCACCAGCCTTTACCCGGTCCTCTGCCAGCACTTTGCTGTGGACGAACTTTTGGATTTGGTGGATTGGATGTATGAAGGACGCAGCCCAAACCTGCGGGAACTTGCACCCATCGTTTTTCAAGAAGCTGTGGCCGGCGATCCAGTGGCCACGGGTATTCTCACCGACGTCGGTGAAGAGATGGCGGTATCCACGCTGGTGGCGCTGGAACAGCTGTTTTCCCATACAGATCGACCGGTGGTTGTGGCCATGGGCAGTGTGTTCCAGCAGGCAGAGTCACCGATTATGCTGCAGGCTTTTACGCAGCGCTTAGCCGTGGCATGGCCCCAGATCGAAGTGCGGGTGCTAGACTGTGAACCGGCCCTGGGTGCCGTGTACGCTGCTGTGGGCTTAGATGGTACCCCGCCAACGGAAACGTTTCGACAGAATCTGCGAGCTTCGTTTCCGGGGCGACCTCGCACCCAATCGTAGGCCCGTGCGCAGGTAGCTCTAGAGCCCCGTACTGTTGTGGCGAACTGAACTTCATCTACCATTGTTGCGTAAGAATCACAAGGAGGTACTCACGATGAAAATAACCGTAATCGGAGCAGGCAGCACGTATACGCCCGAGCTGATGGAAGGGCTGCTGCAGCGGGCTGAACAGATGCAGATCAAGGAAGTGTGGCTCTACGATATCAACCAGCGGCGACTGGAGATTGTTGGTGGCTTGATCCAGCGGATGAACCAAGCGCAAGGTGAACCCTTTGCTGTGCACGCCACACTTGAACGACGCGCAGCCATTGCTGGCGCCGACTTTGTTTTGACACAGATTCGTGTTGGCGGTCAGCAGGCGCGGCACGACGATACCATTTTTTCCTTGGGACACGACATGATTGGCCAAGAGACAACAGGGCCAGCCGGGTTTGCCAAGGCGATGCGAACCATTCCTGTGATCCTCGATATCTGCAGCGAAATCCGCGCTAGTGCTCCCAACGCCTGGCTGCTCAACTTCACGAACCCCGCCGGCATCATGACGGAAGCCGTGCTGCGCCATGGCGGCGTCAATGTCATTGGCTTGTGCAACGGACCATTGGGTATGCAGATGAATATTGCCCAGCAGTATGGCGTGGGTCATCGTGATGTAGACCTAGACTACATGGGGCTCAATCATCTGGGCTTTGTTCGCCGCATCTGGGTTAAGGGAGAAGAGGTGACCCAGGGCGTTTTGGAAACCATGGCTGCCAAGGCCGCCAATATCCCTGATCTGGAAGTGGATGCCGCGTTTGCGCAGAGTCTCAACATGATCCCCAGCGGCTATCTGCGCTACTTCTTCCTGGAAGCAGAAATGCTGAAGGTGTTGAAAGCAAAGCCTAAAACGCGGGCCCAGGAAGTGATGGCCATTGAAGAGACGCTGCTGCGAAAGTATGCTGATCCGGATCTCAAGGAAAAGCCCCCGGAGTTGGAGAAGCGCGGTGGTGCTTACTATTCGACCGCCGCTGTGGAACTGATGCAATCCCTGCACAGCAATGGCGGTGAGAAACACATCGTCAATGTCCGTAATCAAGGAACCATCACGGATCTTCCCTATGACGCCGCCGTGGAAGTTACAGCTATCGTTGATGGCCGCGGAGCGCAGCCGCTGGCGCTGGGGCCGCTGCCGACCGCCATTCGCGGCTTAGTGCAGCAAGTGAAGGCGTATGAAGAGCTGACCGTCGAAGCAGCTGTCACCGGAAGCTATGCCAAGGCCCTATTGGCGTTGAGTAATAATCCGCTGGTGCCATCGGTCAACAGAGGTAAACTGCTCCTAGACCAGTTCAACGAGCATCATCAACTAGGACTGCGTTAGTCTGTGGGCATGGTTAGGAAGAGCGC
The DNA here is from genome assembly GCA_007132255.1 of Limnochordia bacterium. GTDB lineage: Bacteria > Bacillota > Limnochordia > Darwinibacteriales > B1SED10-159 > SLOZ01. Next base: position 7,458 of record SLOZ01000122.1, read on the forward strand.
TGAGAGTCAAGTCTGCAAATGTCCCAAAGGAGTGAGTTGTTGTGACCATTGCTGCCGTACCGATCACCCAGTATGATCCGCAGCTGTTGGATGCCGCTGTGGAGCAGGTCTTTCGTTACTGGCCGCAGGAGGCGTCGCTGCAGGGAAAAACCGTGCTCTTGAAGGTTAATATTCTACGTCCTGCTGAGCCGGAACGGGCTGTGACCACCCATCCCGAAGTGGTCAAGGCGGTGGGTCGTTATCTTGTGCAGCAGGGAGCCACCGTTTGGATCGGCGATAGTTCCGGCGGCATAATTGCTGTGGGCA
>SLOZ01000135.1 GCA_007132255.1 Limnochordia bacterium
ACGTTGTGTCCATCCAAAAACTTCAGGAAAAAGTGGCTTTCAGAATGGTCACTTCATTATCGCGAAGTCTCCATGCTTTGTCAACAGCGCGCAGACAGATCTGTTTCGTTAAGAACTCAGAGAGAATTCGGTAAGACTTCGGTAATAGTCCATTTAGAATCCATCTCGAAGACCCTTGCGAACCCCTTGTGGTCTACCGCGGAGTACTGAATCACCCCGCTAGTCTTGGGTGTTAGAACATGTCTGTGCCACCGGCCAGCTAGATGGGTCTGGCCGTTTGGGTTTCAACTTGCTCCTCAAACGTTTACTCAATGGCCGTATCTGCGGATTTTTGGACATGAGACCGGAGATTGGAAACAAACTTCTGGAAGATTTTATCCCGTTTGGCATCCATTAAAACCCTATAAAGATGGCGGGATTCATCGTGGGTCCACGACAACTGGTCATCCACGTTCAGGACAGGTGTTGGCATACACTTTGATGGAAGACTCTCGGGATCTACCAGCCACGCCACTGCGGCTAGATCCCAAATCTCTTTGGTTCTGGGTACGTCCTGTCCGACATATTCAGTGAAGATCTGCAGCAGGTATTCCCCAATTCGACCCGTCCCACGCAGCATCTCTTTCAGCTCTGGAACCGAGGTTTTGACGTGCTCAGCTACGTTCTTGCATGGCACGTGAACAACCGGGACTTCGGAATCAAAGACAACTTGGGCAGCGTATGGGTCTTGCTGCAGATTGAACTCCCAGTTGTGCTCCCAGTAGGGCGGATGCCCACCGAGCCAAACCACAGCTATGCGCTCTTTGATGGATGGATCCAGAAGCAGAGCACTGGCCACATTGGTAATAGCACCGATAGCCACGACATAGAGGCGGTCTGGTGGCTGCACTGCATGGGCAAGATCGATCAGATGACGAGCCGCCTCGGAATCCACTGGTTCCTTAGCGCTGGTCATGAAAGCTGTTGAGCCACGGTAGACTAGACCGTCTGACGGATACTCCAGAAACTTCAACACGCGCAAAATCTCTTCATAACTCTTTTCCATACCATCGGCCGGACCACTGCTGCGTTTGTTGGCAAACGGCGCTGCGTAAACAGCCTTAAGATCAAGGCATTGCGCAATAGCCGCATACACTAAGGCAAACTGATCATCGATCTCATTGTAAGTATCGGTATCTAATACCATAGCCACGCGCGGGTCTTGTGCTGCATCCGGATTTTCGGTCGTCTCCAAACCCTCTGCAGACCTTGCTGCCCTCTTGGTCGGTTTCTCGGTCAACTTCACAGTGATCTCTCCTTTACGATACTCAAGTGCAAACCATCGTCAAATTTCCATTTCCTCCCTGCATCCAGGTATGTGGAATTTTCTTCCACAGAAAAGCAAATCATGCCTATTTCGTTAGAAGTTCTCGGTCGGTAAAAGCGATCCCTGCCTCCATGGTACAGCGATGTGACTTCCTCCACCAGATTGCTTATACCGGTCCATTAACAGAGGCTTTCGAGGTCCTCCCCCAAAAACCCGTTAATCAGCGGAGGTTATTTACACTGTATCCAGATATACATGGATATCTCACTGTATACACGTATATACTCCCAAAATCTATTCCATTCTCTTCGATACACTCGTATAATCAGTCTCATAAATCGTACAAGGGAGTGAATGCAATGAAAATCTTTGGGACGAAGCGCACTGGTCTACTCGTTTTCCTGTTGGTTTTGTTTTTGTTTGCATGTACTGGTGTGGCATCAGCTCAAGACGACGTCCAGTCGTTGAGTGTAGCAATCAATACATTATGGGTTCTATTAGCTGCTTTCCTCGTCTTTTTTATGCAGGCTGGGTTTGCCATGGTAGAGGCTGGTTACACCCGAGCCAAGAACGCCGGCAACATAGTAATGAAGAACATCATGGACTTTTCCGCAGGTTCTATCATCTATTGGGCCATCGGATTTGCCTTCATGTTCGGTGCCGGCAACGGCTTCATCGGGTTTAGTGGATTCTTTGTTCAAGACTCTTTCGCTCATCTTGGATTGGACATTCCGATATATGCTTTCTGGATCTTCCAAGCCGTCTTCGCCGCCACGGCAGCGACTATTGTTTCAGGAGCCATGGCCGAACGAACAAACTTTGCCGGTTACCTGTGGTACAGTATTTTCATTACTGGATTCATCTATCCCGTTGTGGGCCATTGGACTTGGGGGGGCGGCTGGTTGGATCAACTGGGCTTTGTGGATTTCGCCGGGTCTACAGTCGTTCATTCTGTAGGTGGTTGGGCAGCACTGGCTGGCGCTATCGTGTTGGGACCTAGAATCGGCAAGTATAACGACGATGGCTCTCCGAATGCCATTCCTGGACATAACTTGCTCATGGCTTCGCTAGGTGTGTTCATTCTTTGGTTCGGTTGGTTTGGTTTCAACCCGGGAAGCACTTTAGCGGCCACGGATCTCAGCATTGCCATGATTGCAGCTACAACGAATCTGGCAGCAGCGGCCGGTGCGACGTTCTCCATGGTGATCAGCTGGCTGAAATATGGTAAGCCTGACGTCAGCATGACCCTCAATGGGGCTCTGGCCGGCTTGGTGGGAATCACGGCCGGTGCTGCCGATGTTAGCCTTCTTGGTGCCGTCCTAATTGGCGCCACTGCCGGCACCGTCGTCATTTTCGCCGTAGAGGCCATCGACAAGATTCACGTCGATGATCCGGTGGGAGCCATCGCTGTTCACGGGGTCTGCGGAGCCCTCGGAACCATGCTTGTCGGGGTATTTGCCCTGGATGGTGGGCTCCTCTATGGTGGTGGCTTGTCCCTGTTAGGGATCCAAACTCTAGGAGTCGGAGCTGTTGGTCTCTGGACATTCCCTTTGGCCTTCCTGCTCTTCAAAGCGATTGCAGCCACGGTGGGCTTGCGGGCAACTGCAGAGGAGGAACTAGAAGGGTTGGACATTACGGAACACGGCTCGGTCTCGTACCCGGACTTCGTACCGTTGTACGGCAAGAGCTTTAAGATTAACCGCAGCTAGTCCAAAGACGAAGTTGCTGTGTTGTGGACGTCGTTGAAGTGATACAAGCAGCAAAACCAAAATCCCTGTGAGGTGACCAACCGTGAAGAAAGTAGAGTGCATATTGCGCACAGGCTGTTTAGAGCCCATGATATCCGCCGTGGAGCAACTGGATATCAGTGGCCTAAACATTACACAGATTGTCGGTTACGGCAGTCAAAAAGGTGCCAATGAAACGCAGGTGTATCGGGGCGTCGAGTATACGATCAAGTTGAAAGAGAAGTTCAAGGTGGAGATGGTGGTCAACGATGAAAAAGTTGATGATGTAGTGAGCACCATCATCAAGGTGGCTCGCACCAATCAGGTGGGAGATGGAAAGATATTCATCTACCCCATTGAACAGGCCATTCGCATCCGCACCGGTGAGCAGGGACAAGCAGCAGTATAGCCACATTTCACTGCGCAGATATTTACGATCACTCCCTTTTATTTCCATGAACCAGGAAGAAGGAAGAAATTCCCTTTTCCTGGTTCTTTTGCTTGCCGAAACTAATGTTTCGGCTCTGTTCGCTCATTGTTCCTTGGTCTTTTGATCCCCGTACTCACAGTTGACTGCATAGTATCTTTCAGGTATGCTTAGATCGAATGACTGACAGTCAGTCATATCTTCTATCCGCAATGCTGCGAAAGGGGTTGGCTCCATGCCCGATAAAGCAAAAAACCCCCAGAGTAAGGGCAAACGGGAGCTGTTGTTGGAGGCAGCTGCCGCTAAATTCCGAGAATATGGGTTCGAGAAGACGTCCATTGCTCAAATTGTTCGTAAAGCGGGTGTGGCCCACGGAACATTTTACTTGTATTTCGAGTCAAAAGCGCAATTGGTGCCGGCTTTAGCTCAGAGTATCATTGATGAAATGCTTGGTCGATTACAGGCGTACCCTACCGAGAGCCTGCGCACCGCAGAACGTCTCGTCGAAGCCTTGATTCGAGTAACGTATGCTGTCACCGAGGAACAACAGGAACTGATTTCGTTCTGTTATTCGGGAATGGCGTATTACCAGTGGGCTTCGCAGTGGGAAGCCATCTATGCCCCCTATTACACTTGGTTGGAGGAGCAACTTTACCATCTGCGCCGTTCCGGAGATCTAGAGAGCGAGAGCGATCTTACCTATACAGCCAATTTCGTTGTCGGTGTCTTGGAACAAGGTGCAGAGAACTTCTTTGTCTTTGGTGCCGATCCGCAGCACTTGGAACGTTCCAAACATGAGTTGAAACGGTTTTTGCTGCGAGCATTAGAAAGTTGAGGTCGATCATTTTGAATGTCACTGAGCATTTGGAGCGCCGTGTCTTGACGGTGTCCGTTTGGGGTGCTGGCATTTTTTCTGCTGGTGCCATCACCTTTGGACTCGTGGCTGGTTCTCAATTTCTACTATTTGATGGATTGTATTCATTGATCTCGGTGGTAGCGTCTTTGATGTCATTGATGGCTTCGAAGTTCATGGCTCAAGATGACTGGGAGCGTTTCCCCTTCGGGAAGCTGGCCATAGAACCGCTGGTCGTTGCGGTGAAGTATGTAATGATTCTGATCGTGATTGTTGGCTCAGCGGCTTCTTCCCTTATATCTCTCTTCACTGGCGGGCGTCCGATTGTCTTGGGTATTGCCGTCGGGTACAGTTTCATTAGTACGCTGGCATGCTGGGCCGTAGCACACTATATTCACCGTCAGAGTGACGACTCCAATTTGCTGCGAGCAGAAGAAGGCCAATGGCGCATGGACGCATGGATCAGCGGCGTGGCTCTGGCCGCCTTCGTGGGCGCATTGGGCCTGAAGTATGTCCCTGGAAGTGCGGCCATTCTGCCTTATCTTGATCCAATCATGGTTCTCGCCGGCTCTGTGTACTTTGTCCGCGTGCCGCTGCACGAAATAGGTTGTGCCCTGCGGGAGCTTCTGGATATGGCTCCCGATGCGTTGCTGCAGGCTAAAGTACAGCAAGCGGTTACGCACATCGAGCAATCCTACGGATTTCAGGAATCCTATCTCCGCATGTCCTCGGTGAGCCGGCAGCTGTGGATTGAGGTCGATTTTGTTGTGCAGCCTTCCACAAGCATGTCCACTGTTGCCGATGGAGACAAGATTCGCGAAGATCTATCCCAGCGTCTCAAAGGCGTCAAAGGGGATCAGTGGTTGACGGTTTGTTTTACAACCGACCGCAAATGGGCGCAATAGGCACAATAGGCACAATAGGCACAATAGGCACAATAGGCACAATAGGCGGGGGCCGCTAGTCTGCTGCGGGTTGGTAGGCGGTATGGTTCCTAAAGCGTCTCAATGCCTGCGGAGCAGTGTGGCAAACGCCACCCAACGGATGACCACGATGAGTCCCAAAAAGACAGCTGCCTCCTGCACGGGCTGAAAACCCGTCACATTAGCTGTCACTAGGGCCGCGAACAGGACCCAGATAGCGATGTTCAGTGCCAGAGCATCTGCCTGCGCATCCAGTGTTTGACGACGTTCGTCACCTGCCGCCACCAGTGCTTGGCGTTGAGCAGGGTCGGAGACGGCTTGCCTGAATACCAATACCAGCCCAATTCCTACCGCCAGAAGCAGCAGGCCAACAAGGCCCATAACGGGACTGCTTGTTTCGAGCCACCAGAAGACGCCAATCATCACGGTACCAGCTATAGCCATGGCCCCGCCTTGCAGCTGATTTTTCTTAGCAACCTGCTTCACTTGTTTCATGTTTCATCATCCTCCTCGGAAAAGTCGAAAACATCTTCAATACAGCGGCCAAACACTTTGGCAATGCGATAGGCCAGCAGGGCAGTGGGGTTGTAACGCCCCTGTTCCAGTGAAATGATTGTTTGACGCGAAACCCACGTGCGTTCGGCCAAATCCTGTTGGGTCATTCCCTGCTCCTTCCGAAGTTGCCGAATTACATTCTTCGATGCAATCCCATCCTTTCAGATATAGTTTTGATTGGGACCTTTCACAGCAACCTCCGTGGAATTGGTGGGTCTTCGTGATGTCCCTGGCCCCAGATCGGACGCCTGTGCTGGTTGGCCGCTCGTGGGTCAACCCTAAGCGTGGCTCGGTGCCAACCGCCGCCGGATTTTGTAAAGGCGGCTTTACACACAGTGTATATGGTCGCCGTCTCTTTGTCAAGTAAACTTTACACGAGAAACTGAACTTCTGCACTTAATTCTTAGTTCTCTGTGAGAGTTAATTCAAGTTGTGTTGCTCGTGTAGGTCGTTCGACCTGTTGTGTGTTTTTTTCCCTTTGTCGTCTTAGGGCCGAAGCTGATCGGATGGATATTCTCAGCTTCCTGTACTGAGTGCACGGGGTTTGGGTACCGAACCTCCGGACGAGAATATCGACGAGCGTTATCACGCGGGAGCACGAAACATTGGTACCGATAGAGGCAAACTCTTGAGGATTTCTCCCTCGTAAAGCACATGGTCGCAAATAGGGTGGTCTGTGGACATCCAAACACTCAAAAAGCAAAGAGCCCCTGGAACCGTTGTTACCGGTTCCGGGGGCTCTCAACATCACCGTCCAAATTCGTCCGCCTTTAAAACTCTGCCGAATGAACGGTCCGAGGAAACGAAATTACGTCACGAATGTTGGTTATGCCTGTGACGTACATAATGGCCCGTTCAAATCCCAGGCCGTATCCGGCGTGCTTAGTACAGCCATAGCGCCGTGTGTCGAGGTACCACCAATAATCCTTCTTGTCCAGATTCATTTCTTCCATCCGCGTTTCTAAGTGTTCGCGACGCTCTTCGCGCTGGCTGCCACCGATGATTTCACCGACTCCTGGAACTAACAAATCCATGGCCGCCACGGTTTTGTTGTCATCGTTCATGCGCATATAGAATGCCTTGATATCCTTTGGATAGTCCGTGACGAATACGGGCTTCTTGTACACCTTCTCAGTGATGTAGCGCTCATGTTCTGTCTGCAGATCACTGCCCCACTCCACCGGATATTGAAACTCGACATCGGCACTTTGGAGCAGATCAACAGCTTCGGTGTATGTGATGCGTTCGAAACGCGACTCCAAAACATTGTTGAGGCGGTCGAACAACCCTTTGTCCACAAAACTGTTGAAGAACTCCATCTCCTCCGGAGCCTGCTCCATGCAGTAACGCACAATGTACTTGAACATGTCCTCAGCTAAGTCCATGTTGTCCTGCAGGTCAGCAAAGGCAATCTCGGGCTCCACCATCCAAAACTCGGCAGCATGCCGAGCCGTATTGGAGTTTTCTGCCCGAAATGTCGGACCAAAGGTGTACACATTGCGAAACGCCATGGCGTAAGATTCCACGGCTAACTGACCACTGACGGTGAGATTGGTCTCTTTGCCGAAGAAGTCTTCAGCAAAATCCACACCGCCATCATCGGTGCGAGGCAGCTGATCGAGATTCAAGGTCGAAACCCGAAACATTTCCCCTGCTCCCTCGGCATCACTTCCTGTGATGATCGGTGTATGGACATACACGAACTGCTGCTCTTGGAAGAACTTATGCAGAGCGTATGCCATAATGGAGCGAATGCGGAAGACCGCCGAGAACGCATTGGTGCGGGGCCGGAGATGCGCTATGGTGCGCAAAAACTCGAAAGAGTGCCGTTTTTTTTGCAGCGGGTAGTCAGCATCTGCCAGAGATTCCAGCTCAATTTTTGTGGCTTTGATCTCAAAGGGCTGCTTAGCCCCCGGGCTTTCCACCAATGTTCCCTCCACAGCAATGG
>SLOZ01000202.1 GCA_007132255.1 Limnochordia bacterium
AGCCGCCAACGTATCCGGCCTCAGAACCGAGAATCGCGACGATGATTAGAGACAAACCTGTGGCGATTAGCCCCACCATGAGAGACAATCGGATCCCCGTTATAATCCATGAAAATACGTCACGGCCCAGACCATCCGTACGCATGATCTGGGTAGAACCCAATTCCTCAGGAAGTTGGTACCGCGCGAATAGGTTTTGACGGAATGGATCTTGAGGCGTGATCAGCGTGGCAAAAACAGCCGCCAAGATTAACGTGCCGACAATGAGGATTCCCAGAACAATACTGCGATGGCGTAGGATTTTTCTGACCATGGTACCACCTCCCTATTCGTAGCGAATGCGCGGCTTCAAGAAGCCCAAAAACTCTCTTCACAACAGAACTGTCACGTTTCAACTTTTGAAGCAAGAACCACCGATGAACTCCTTGATGATGGAATTGCACGGAATGTCTCCTTCTGAAGCGATAGCCTGAAAATGACTCAAAAAGCGCAGCAAACGCCGGGCCTCACTATACTCGTGGATGTCTTGACTGATATCCGCCAGCAGGGGTTCGGCATACGTCTTCAAGACAGCCAGTTCATAAACAAGCGCCGAGTTAAACATGACATCCGCATCTTCTTGAAATGGAAAAATATGGCGTTCTTCGCCGCGCCGCACCGAAGGCCAGCGGGCAATGGTGGCAGTGGCGCTGTGCCCACGGAACTGGTTATCTCGGACCATACGACGGACCAAGCGCACGTCGGTGGTGGGAATGCGCGTATGATCGTCTAAGTTAAGGTTCGTCAATGCACTGACATAAATCTTGAACTTGCGACCTTTGGGAATCGATGACGTCAGTGCATCATTGAGGCCGTGGATTCCTTCAATAATCAACGGCTGTTCTCGAGTGACTCGCAGCGTACGACCGCGCCATTCACGCTCCCCCGTCTTGAAGTTGAAGGTGGGAAGCGATACTTCCTGGCCCTGGATCAAAAGGCTGAGATGCTCATTGAACAATTCGGTATCGATCGCTTCTAAAGCTTCGAAATCAAAATGGCCAGCCTCATCCTTCGGTGTCCGTCCTCGTTCGACAAAGTAATCGTCGAGACCGATGGCCAGCGGATGTAAACCGTTGACTCGCAGCTGCACAGATAGACGCTGGGCGAAGGTGGTCTTGCCGGACGACGAAGGCCCAGCAATCAGAATGACCCGCAGGCGGTCCCGATTTGCGGTGATTTCGTCGGCGATGCGAGCGATCTGTTTCTCATGATACGCTTCACTGACGCGCACCAGATCACCTACCTTAGCTCCGTCGACCACGACATTCAATGCAGCTGCATCCTCGGTGGCAATGTTTTTCTGCCAGCGTTCGGCTTCAAAGTAAATATTGGCCAGCTTTCCCTGCTCGACGTACGGGGGAATGACGCAGGGATCGTGACGTTTGGGGTATTCCAGGATGAATCCCGGCAGATAGAAGCGCAGCTTGAAATACTTCAAAAGACCTGTGTTGGGCACCAAGGCACTGGCCAAGTAATCTTGGTACCAGCCCAATCCGTGAATCGTGACCTGTTGGCGACGACTCGTCTCCAACAAACGAACTTTGCTGTCCATCCCTTCAGAACGAAAAACGTCCTTGGCCTTCTCAATGGGTATTTTCTCCAAGGTAAACGGTTCATCGCGCTCAACGATAGCATGCATACGCGTTTCAATGGCTTCAATGTCCTTTTCCGTAACGGGCCGCTTCCAGGAAATTTCACCATAAAGCCCATTGCTGAGGGAGTGCTTCACAAAGACTCGACAGTTCTCTAAGACTTCATGAGCGGCCCGAAGCATGACAAATACAAGGCTGTTGCGATAGACTCGCATACCTTCCTCTGTATCGACTGAAACCCACTGCAGACTGCAGGAAGTCTGCAGCCGATACGATAAATCGCGAACAACATTGTTAATCCGGACAGCTGTGATAAACGGACCGGCCTGGCCAGCACAGCCATTATTGGCTGGCAGCAGTTCTTTAGCAGCGGTTCCTTTGGGCACGGTGAACTCCTTGCCATGGATATCGACTCGAATTGTTGTTGATTCCACGTTACGACCTCCCAGACACTGATAGAGCTTAGAAACGCCACGCTGCGCGTTCAGCGAGTTACTGGTTTAATGCGAAACAAAGAACTGACCAAAATGATGCCAACGGCAATGGCTCCTGACGCAAACAGAGTTTCCATGAGGTAAGCAATTCCTGTGCCTGTGTCCCCCTGGAGAAAATGGAGCATTGTCATATAAGCACGACCTCCAGGGACAAGCGGAATCATCCCAGGAATGAGAAAAAGGGTGGTTGGCTGCCGTAATCGTCGAGCCAACCATTCGCTGAGGCCGGCTGCCAGCGCAGCCCCGATCAGTAAGGATACAATAGAGCCGGTGTGCGGTTGCGATGCAAGCACAGCTCCCCACGATCCACAACCCACGGCGCCAGCCATAGCAACATACGGCAGTGGCACACCGTAGAGAACAGCAAACCCTACCGCCGCACAGAAGGCAGCGGCCAACTGGATTACCAAGGCAGCACCCCCAGGATACCTAAAACAGCAGCTACACCCACGGCAACAGCCACCGCAGTGGTCGCAGCCTCGGCGGCCCGTGCCACGCCTGAGACCAACTCGCCGCTCAACAAATCGCGTAACGACGAGGTCATGGCGACTCCTGGTACCAAGACCATGACGCCGGCCAGAATCGCGATGTCGGATGATGCTGTTAAAACGTGGGCCCCGAGTGTACCGAGAACTGCCGCAGCAGCGGCGGCAGCGGCACAGGCAAGAAATGCGGGAATCTGGCGCTGGCGAGCCCATAGCATCCAGAGCATAGCTGCAAAACCGATCCCGGCACCCAGAAGCATCTCCTTCCAGCTTCCAGCAAAGATCACTGCGAAAGCAGCACTTCCCAAACCACCCGCCGCTGCAGTCCAAAAAGGTCCGTAGCCAGCTTTCTCACTGAGCTGCATCAAGGAAGCTTCCAGAACCGAGATGTCTGGCTCGGCTGAGAATTCACGGGACAACTGGTTTAAAGCCGCGATGCGCGCCAGGTTAGGCTCGACCCGCCGGATGCGGCGCACGCGAGAATAGACCGGGCCAGCGCTGGAAACTAAGGTAGCAAAAAGACCCGTGGGCGTGGCGTAGACCTCAGCCGCTGTGAATCCTGCTGCCAAAGCAAGCCGCTCGACCGTATCCTCGACGCGATGGATTTCGGCACCGCTGGCCAACAAACGATGGCCGAAGTCAGTGATGGTGTTGACTGAACGTTCGATCTCGATGATCATGGGCATCACCCACCCTTGTTTTTCGCCGTGTGGAAAGGGGATTCCTTCAGCAGGATTGTGAATGAACGGTGCAGAATGTCAAAGAGAAACCATATATCGGAGGTTACACTATGACAGACCGCACGCAGCGATTGCTTGACGAGTTCTTGGATCTTGTTCAAATTAACTGTGCCACCCGGGCCGAACGGCCCATGGCGGATGCGCTGATTCCAAAGTTAAAGGCACTAGGCTTTGCAGTTGAAGAAGACAGGGCCGGCCAGACCATCGGTGGGAATGCCGGCAATGTGATTGGACGCTTGTCCGGGACCGTTCCCGGCCCTACCCTTCTGCTCTGTGCTCACATGGATCGTGTTACGCCAGGCGAGGACATTCGTCCAACTGTGGAAAACGGTGTGATTCGCAGTGATGGAACCACCATCCTAGCAGCTGACGACGTGGCAGGCCTTGCGGCCATTCTGGAAGGGGTTCGACGTGCCCAAGAAGACGGAGTTGCACTCCCTTCGTTGGAGGTTGTGTTCACCATTGCTGAAGAAGGAGGTCTGTTTGGGGCTAAGGCATGCGATACTGCCAAGCTCCACGCCGATATGGGCTTCTTCTTCGACAGCAACGGGCCCGTGGGAACCATCATCGTTCAGGCACCGAGCCAGAACAGTATGGAATTCGTCGTTGAGGGTCGGGCCGCTCATGCAGGCGTGAATCCCGAAGCCGGGATCAATGCGCTCCAAGTCGCTGCGAAGGCCGTGGCAGCCATGACACTAGGCCGGATTGATGAGGAAACCACAGCGAACATTGGCGTGTTTCAATCGGGGTCGGTGACCAACATTATCCCTGATCGTGCCATTTTGAAGGGAGAAGCCCGGTCATTAGATCCGGACAAACTGCAAAAACAAACCGATCATATGCTTGGATGCCTGCGCAGTGCGGCAGAAGCTGGCGGCGCTTCCTGCCAAGAAGCGGTGTCTCTGAGCTATCCTGGATATCGCTTGTCGGAGGATCATCCAGTGGTGCAGCGAGCCACGGCGGCGGTTCAAGCAGTGGGCCTAGCGGTTCATCTAAAAGGTACCGGCGGCGGTAGTGACGCGAACATTTTTAACGGCCGGGGAATTCCGTCATTGGTTTTGGGTATGGGCTATACGGACGTCCACAGTACCAAGGAATCGCTGCCTGTTGTGGAACTAGAGCGCAGTGCCCAGGTGGTTTATACGCTTATCGGAGGAGCTTTATAGTGGAGGTTCCCCACTGGCCCCAAGCATTTCTGCGGCGCATGCAGCAGAAGTTTGCTGATCCAGCAGCATATGAAGCGTTCAAGCAGGCGCTGGCCGGACAACGGACCACCGGCCTTCGGGTAAACCCACTGAAGACGAGTATCGAGCGATTCCTGGAAGTTGTACCCTTCCGCTTGGACCCCGTACCCTGGTGTTCTGACGGCTTCTATTATGACGAAACCGTAGATCTGCCCGGTCGTCATCCCCTGCACGCAGCCGGGGTATTCTATATCCAAGAACCCAGTGCTATGAGCGTTGTTCCAGCCTTGGATATTCAGCCGGGGCAGTGGGTCTTGGACCTGTGCGCGGCGCCTGGAGGCAAGAGCACACAGATTGCCGGCCAGTTACAGCATGATGGACTTTTGGTGGCTAACGAAATTCACCCAATGCGTGTGAAAGCATTGGGTGAAAACCTTGAGCGCTGGGGCACTCCAACTGCTGTCATCACCCAAGAAGATCCCAGCCGTTTGGCTGAAGCTTGGGGACCTGTCTTCCAGCGAGTTCTGCTGGATGCTCCCTGTTCGGGCGAAGGCATGTTCCGCAAAGACGAGGACGCCGTGACCACATGGTCCGAGCAAAAAATCGCAGAATTGGCATCGCTGCAAAGCTCGCTGCTGCATGCCGCGCATAGGCTGTTGGCTCCTGGGGGCATTCTGGTGTACTCCACCTGCACCTTTAACACAAGAGAGAACGAAGAGCAGATTGCCGCTTTTCTGGACCAGACAGCAGACATGTCACTGCAGCGGCAAGAGCGCCTTTGGCCCCACACAGTCCGGGGTGAGGGACATTTCTATGCCGTGTTGGTTAAAGACCGTGCGACACAACCGCTTGCTATGCCTTCGCAAACCGTCGCAGCCCTCAACGTCTCCCAGAAACAACTTTGGCAGGCGTTCCAGCGCCAGTTTTTGCACAGATTTCCCCTGTTAGACCAGGGACGTTTTTCATTACAGGCGCGCGGCCAATACCTCTACTTGGCGCCGCCAGTGCTTCCCAACCTGGACCGCCTGAAGGTGCTTCGGTCCGGAGTGCAGGTGGGCCAGTTCAAGAAAGACCGGTTCGAACCGACTCATGGTTTGGCGATGCTCCTGCAGCCCGAGGATGCAAAAGCTGGTTTGGCTTTGGCTGCTGAGGATCCGAAACTCCGCAGCTATCTCGAAGGCCAGGTGCTGCCTGGTTCTTCAGAGCGCGGTTGGGGCCTAATCTCCACGGGCGGCCACAGTCTAGGTTGGGCCAAAGCAAGCGGTGGCAGCTGGAAGAACCATTACCCCAAGGGTCTGCGCTGGCGACAGGGCCTGGCCCGCTGAACAATCGCCACACCAAGAGACTTTCCGCAGAAAACGGCATTCATTGGTGATCGGGAACCTGCGGCTGCGATTGCGGCGGCAAACAACTGCAGGGTCGTATAGGATCAGGATTCCATGGCAAGTATGGCTTCCCAAAGGTCATCTGGGACAGGCATCACCGAGAGCCGCGACTGCCGAACCAAGGCCCACTGGGAGAATCGCTCATCATCTTTTATGGTCTTAAGGCTGACTGGAAGTGGCAGAGCGTGACAAGCCGCCATATCCACCGTCAACCAGCGGTCGTCGGCAGCAGTGGGATCCGGGTAGGGATCACTTACGACCTCTGCCACACCCACAATAGCCCGCTCTCGCCCGCTGTGATAGATCATCACTTGGTCACCTGGTTTCATGGCGGCCAAATAATTGGCCGCTTGGTGGTTGCGGACACCGTCCCAGACATCCTGCTTCCTGGCCACTAGATCCTGCCATGAGAACGTGCTCGGTTCCGTTTTTGCCAACCAATAGGCCATCGTTTCATCTCCTCTTTTACTAGATTTTTAGGGTCTTCCACTGTCCCCCCATGAACCGGGCATGCATCAAATAACCGCGGAAGAACAAGTCAATGGCCATAGCAATCCAAGCGCCGACCAGACCCCAGCCAAGTGTAATAGCCAGTACATACGCCAAACCTAAGCGGACAATGCAAAAACCAAGCAGCGTGATCTTCATGATGGACTTTGTATCACCAGCACCCCGAAGCCCACCGGCCAGCACCATGATCGTGGCCAACGCCGGCTGCGAAACGGCAATAATCCGCAGAGAGATCGATGCCAGGCGAATGACTTCCGCGTCAGTGGTGAATACAGATACCAAGGGCTCCGGGAAGACAAAGAATAAGATCCCCATGACCGACATGACAGTCATAGCCATCTGGTTAGAGAGCAAACCAGACTTCTCCGCGCGATCAGAATCCTTCGCACCAAGATTTTGCCCCACCAAGGTAGTAGCCGCTAAGGAAAAGCCGAATCCAGGCATAAATGACAGGCTTTCAGCATTCAATGCCACTTGGTGGGCAGCGTACGAAGCTGTTCCCAGCGAGGCAACGATCATCGTGTACCCCAGCTGTCCGATGCGCATCGTACTTTGCTCGAAGGCTGCGGGAACGCCAATGTGCAAGATTCTGCGAATCATCGTCATATCCACATGCAGCAGATCGCGAATGTGGATGGGAACGGTCGACCGTCGGAACAGCACAGTTAAGGCCAGAACACCGCCGAGGCTGTGTGCCAAAGCAGTCGCTATAGCGGCTCCTTGGACGCCTAAGGCCGGAAACGGACCGATACCGAAGATCAAAAGGTAGTTCCCAGTCACGTTCACGACATTGACAATGGCTGTAATCCGCATGGGTGTCTGGGTGTCGCCGGCACCGCGCAGAACACCGTTCGTAAGGATAAAGAAAAAGTGCATAATCAGCACGGAGGCTACAGTACGGATGTAGACCGTACTCAATGCAAGCACGGTGGGTTCGGTACCGCGGAACAGAAACCCAAGCAGTGGCCTAGCGTACAAGACCAAGGCAAGACTCACAGCACCGGCGGCCACAAATCCCATAATCAGCGACTGCGCTGCTGCGTTAGCCGCCCCCTTAGGCTCACGGGCCCCGATATGCCGCGCCACCAAAGCCGTACTCCCCGTAGCGATGGCGGCAAAGACAGTAGTTCCTAGGTGAAAAATTTGATTTGCCAAACCTACAGAAGCCAGAGCATCTGGCCCCAGTCTTCCAACCATGGCGGTATCCACGATACCCACCATCATGTGCAGCAGCATTTCCACGATAGCCGGCCAGGCCAACAGCCAGACGCTTTTGCGCAGTCCGGACGTGGCAGGATCCAG
>SLOZ01000485.1 GCA_007132255.1 Limnochordia bacterium
ATAAATGCATTTGTAGTACCATTACCTGAATGGATAGCTATTGGACTAGCACTGCTTGCGGCAACATTGATTGTTCTTTTTGTTGTGAAGAGTCGTTAATTCTAGATTGCCCGAATAGATGCACCACGTTTCCCTGCATGTACCTACAAGGGTTTCCACAGCGACATCTACTTACTGGGCCAGGAATGGCATGTCCATGATGGACATGACCATCATGGACAGCAGGGATTGGCTCATCGAGTGCGAGCGATGGATGCTGCCGAAAGTAGCTGGATGGTGAGAAGTCGCATGGTAAACTGGTAACTGGGGCCCACAAGGGACAAAATGCAGTAGTATGCAGCCTATTCGGCCGTGATGTTCTCGGTTCTTGATGTCTTTCATCATGACGACTGAGACCCAACGTCAAGCGAACCCGGGAATTAAGTCGCTGCCCCCATGATCCAGATGTTGTCATGCGCATCCTGCCCACGATTAAAGCACCTTTACCTTCCAAAACTGTCTCCGCCGCACCGGATTATTTCGGATCATGTTTGACGTCTTTTGGCGTCTTTTGGGACATGTTCGCCTTCGTTTGACAGAAAACCATCGAACATTTGCCTGCGACAGGATTCCGCGAAGTCTCTGCTAAACAAGTATCCCGAGGATGGCTGGGGAAAATCCACCACGGGAGCAAAACATGTGAGACGGTGAGATGGGACACCGCCAATGCTCTGTTTGGGTTAGAGCACTCGTTTCGCCATCGTATAGGTACGCCAATTCTTTTACCCAACCTGGACATACCAGCCGGCAAGCGATGTCCAGCTGAGGTAGGCAAAATCCAAGTTTTGTTCGTTGAGAATGCCAGTGGCTCGTGCGGCTAACGCGAGACCGATTCCTTGGCTCCTAGCGAACGCAGCTACACCCACAGAGCCAATGGTGCCAACCGTTCCTGCGAATAGTGAGTCCCCCACACACGCACTAGGTTCAACCATTGTAACACCCACAACCTTGCCATGTTGACTTGCCACAAGTACCCAATCCGGATGTTTCTGGTTGACGAGACTTTCTTATCCGTCGAACCATTCAGCGAAGTTGTCCTTGACCATCTGTAGCAGCTCGTCTGTTTCCTTTGGGGCGGCCAGATGAAGATCGACAGACTCCGGCAGTGCCTCGTAGATATGAGGTGGCGCACCTTCGTAGTGGGCCAGCGGAATGGCCGTATCCACATGGTCGGCATACACCTTAAAACCGTGGTTCTTGAAAAGAGCTATGGCGGTTGGTAGATTGTCAGGAATTCCTGAGAGCGTTGCCTACACCTTGCCGTTGATACGTTTCATCCACAAGCAAAAGGCCTATTTGTCCTTTTTTTGGTGGCATGCAGCACAACAGAGGCCGATCAGCTTGTCATCGAGCATAGCTACACTGCCGACAGCTTGAACGATCCTAAGCGTGTCCGAATAGTTATCTTCTGTGAGGGGCCACAAAGCACCCACTGTGTCCTTACATAATTGGTATGCATGCGTGAGATCGGTCTCTTCCGTAGGTCTACGAATGAACCATGGTTGCATCTTTATCCTCTTTGCGGCGGATAGATCCCATGGTTCGTTGCGATGCTTCGCAATCCTTTACTTAATCACAAATTCCGCATAAGCGGTTACCCGAAAAAGCGGCAAGACCACATACAGTGAAATCCAAGCGTGTGCAAACGCTTGTTGGTCGATTGTGAACCAAAACACCATTCGCTACCACTGACCCTGACGAGAACACGTCTTCAGCCTCATAACGATGCTTCTTCGTTCTCGCGCTGTGTTTCCGCCAGAACTGTATTGACCATAACATCAAAAAATCGGTCAGCTTCCTGCCAGATCATGCCATGACCGGAGTCTTCAAAATAGATCAGCTGCTTGGCTGGTGCTTCGAGCCGGTTGTAATAGTCTTCTGTTAACCAGGTTGGCGCATTGCTATCGTTGCGCCCGCTGATCAGGTAAACTGGCAGATCCAGTTTGGTTGCATCCTCTCGAAAATCGATATCCTGCAGCTGCGGGTAAACTTCATTGAAGGTGTTTTTCAAACCCAGCAGGTTATAGATCCTGTCGAGCCAGCCATACTCGGGCTGCCTGAGCATCAGTTTTAGCAAGTCGCCATCATTGATATAGGCCTGGTTGGTCGTCGCCCTGGTCTCGAAGACCTGGTATTCGCGGCTGAGTAGATTGGCATAAGGGATGATTGGGTTCTTGCCACCGTACGGTGGAGGACCTTGTTTTTCCAGTGACTGCAGGTAGTTGCGGTCGTCTGTCTGTTTGGCATACGCCACCATTTTCTCATAGATGATCTGGTCGCTCTCGAGGACATTGACCATCTGGGCTGTGCCAACATAGGCATGAAATAGATCAGGGCGCTGCTGGGCTGCTCTGACCCCGATGATTGAGCCCCAGGAGTGGCCGACCAAGTAGATCTTATCTTCTTCGAAGCGTTCCTGAAGATACTCGCTGAGCGCAACAATGTCATCTGTGTATTGTTCAACGGTCAAATCGGATGTCGGTCGAAGCGATGGGTAGGACTTCCCGCAGCCACGCTGCTCCCAGATAACGACGACAAACTCCTTTTCCAGCTCCTGATTGAAGCGCAGAACTCGGGCCGCTTCGCTGCTGCCTGGTCCCCCGGAGAGAAACAGCAGGACTGGCTTTTCCACGTCGTGACCGCGAACGATCAGCCACTGTTTGGCTCCGTTGAGTGTTAGGCTCTCCAGTGAAGCTATGCTGCCCGGAAGCGGGCTGCCATCGTAACCGAGGATCGGCGGGGTGTGGGCTCGCCATTGTGTTACCGCCACAGCCGAAGCAAGCACTGCAGACATGATTGCGAAGATCATAATGAACCTCCTAACAAAGCCGAAGCGGTGAGTTTGTATTGATGGTGGTTTCATACCGGTAGTCCTCCTGTAGTAAGATCTCATTGTTTTAGGGCATTACAATTTCTTGTCCGGTGACGATGTAGCGGTATGCATCAGGGAATGCAGCCGCAAAAGTCTGCAGGACCGATCCGCTGCTGTCGTGGGGTGACAGGGCAACAAGAACAGGGTTTCGCCGCTGAAGAAATTCGATATGCGGGGCTAGGTCGTCCGCATCGGCATTCAGATAGTGAAGCCCACCGACAACACCGATGACCGGTTCGTCAACAATCGTTTCAGCTCGTTGGACGACCGTTTCAAGGGTGGGATGTCCACAGCCCATGACCAGGATTACACCCTTGTCTTTGACATTGATTGCAAGTGCTTGTTCCCATCCCAACGGCTGCAAGACGCGCTGAGGGAACGGCTCGATGTAAGGCTGGGCCCCCAGGCTGACCACGCCAGGAGCGATCAAAGTCGGTGTGGTGGCAATCACTGTGTCCGTCTGCGGGTGTTTCATCGTTTCGGGCAGGTAGACTGTCATGCCGGAAAGTTCCTGCTGCTGATTGTCTGCAGCAAACGCTCCCCGCAACCACCAGTAGGAGCCGCCGACATGATCCGGATGGTTGTGAGATACGACAACAGAATCGATCGTAGCGAATGATATCCCGAGTGTTTGCATATTCTTCTTCAGCGGGCTTGGGTCGCTGCGGTTTTCATTGTTGCCCAGATCAAGCAGTATTATCGCCGTATCCGTTGTCAACAAGTAGGACAGCCCATGTCCGCCCGGAAAGTCATCGTTCTTGCTCCAAGCCTCAAACAGAGGAAGGATGCTGAATGAGCTTGTACTGCCAATGTCAGCCAGGTTGAAATTCGTGACCGCTTGGTTGGACTGGCGCACCTGGTGCAGTGCCCAAACATAACGCACTGCGAACCCGACAGCCAGTGTCAAGGTCAACAGGAGGACAGCTAGGAATACGACTTTCTTTTTCACGAGGATCATCTCCCAATTCTTCTTCAACAATACATTCTGCAAGCTGAAAAGCACCTAGAAAACGGAGAGGCTTCCTTTGGACTTAAAATACGAACGGGACAAAACGCTTTGTTCTACCCATGTACATCAAATATTCCTCGCCAAACTCGCGAATCATATCCGTTTCTTCTTTCCTGGCAAGTCGATAATATAGCGTCACAACCAGTGGGAACATGACCAACATCGGCAGTGTAGCCCAATTGAGAATCATGCCGAGGCTGAGCAATAAAAGACCCGTATATTGCGGGTGCCGAATGTAGCGGTACACCCCATCCTTCACCACCTTACCTTTGCCGGATTCTAACGACCAGTACTGGTGGTAGATGTTATACCAGCCGTTGGCGATGATCAGAATGGCGATTAGGGATAGGACAATGCTCAGATACATTCCCGTGTGACCGATTGTGTGGACCAGTGTATGGCCCCAGAGGATTCCCTCAGGCAGCTGTTTCCCGATAGCCCACGAGATCAGGTACATGCTCATGGGAATTCCGTGCATTTCGATGGCAAAGGCCAGGACGAAAGCCAGATAAGCGGTGGCTGGTTTGCGATCCATCTTCCGATAAAACGGCACAAAGAACAGCGCCGCTCCATACAAAACTGCGAAAAACACGACTGCTCCCCATTGTTGAAAGTGACCTTGAAATACCTCCATGCGAATCAACCTCCTCGTAATTTGCTTACGGTCACATTCTACCGTAGGGTAACAAAAAAGAAACCTAACCACGGTTAGGGGTTAGGTTAGGTATTCTGATGAAGTAGATCTTTATCGGATTTCGCCAAGACTCTTGCCTTTGTTTACCGCTTCGATGCGATTACGTACCTCAAGCTTTGAAAGAATATGATTAATGTGCCATTTGACCGTGCCCACACTAATGAACAGCAGCGCACCCAGTTCCTCATTGTTTTTTCCTAACGCAATCAGTTCTAAGATTTCCCTTTCGCGCGCGGATAGCAGCGATTGCTGAGCAACCAATTCCTTGATGCGTCCCTTGCTGACCAACGCTTTATACAACGGGGCATCGATGTTCTTGAGCAAGGTCAGGCATTCTAGTGGATAGACGAAAAAATGGACACAAACTCCATACTCCTTGACCAATGCTGCCGCTTCCTTCAGGCAGCTTCTTGCCTCATTTGCTTTATCCTGCTGGTAGTTCAACTCCGATAAAAACAGCAGTAACAACTGCACAAACGGAATCATTCCAGAGTAGCGAAACTTTTTTAAACACTGGATCAGGTCATCAATTGCCAATGCATCTGTGAAGTTTCTGATGCGAAGGCACGCTAACGCCTCGATAAGGAACCAATTGGGTCTGCTTTTGTGTACCATGTAGGCAACTTCCAAGCGCTCAATATCTGGTTTGAGGTCTCTGTCCTCACCGGCGTTGAGCCCAAGAAGGACTCTGAGTACACACACAAGCAGTTCAGCATCGGATCCCTGCATCGACCCAAGTTCTCCTTCGGCCTGAGAAACAATCGAGTGCAAATGGGCGTACTCGCCAAGGGCCAAGTGGGATTTGAACAGGTAATACTCGATCAACCCATGCATGTGAAAGAGTTCCATTTGGTCAATGGCTTGTTTGGCCAGGTTCAAATTGCCAATAGCTAGCGTGGGTTTATTCAGCTCGAAGTGACACATGCCCAAAGGGAGATAGATAATATCCCAATAGTCTTGCCTTGCGGAATGGAAGCTCGCGGCCATGGTCAACGCGTGATTG
Source organism: Limnochordia bacterium (assembly GCA_007132255.1). Taxonomy (GTDB): domain Bacteria; phylum Bacillota; class Limnochordia; order Darwinibacteriales; family B1SED10-159; genus SLOZ01. The sequence continues at coordinate 5,618 of SLOZ01000485.1, forward strand.
CCCTTTTCAATTACGTTGAAAAACTGCCCGAGGCGGTAGCGGTTTAGAAGTTCGTTGGTCAATGCTATGGCCGCAGGGAAGAGCATTCCTAACTCATGGAACATCCGGTAGGCATCAGCGAAAAGCTCAGCTGCTTCCCGATAGCGGTCGAATCCAGCCTGTATCTGGCCATAGGTTAGCCTGGCATTGGCCATGTACAAAGTGGTTTGTTGCTGCTGCGGTAAGATTTCAACAGCGAGCTTGCCATAGTGCAGCCTATCATCGGGTGACGCACATAACCCACTCAAAGCTATTAGGGAGTAATAGAAGGAACGTTCTTCCGGAGAGTTCAACTGCGATTCGATATCTTGCCGCATTGCGGTGTTCATTGCGACGTTGTCACCGCACAAAAACGCCAACCATGCCACAATGAGTCTAGGTAATGGAGGGCATTTGGAGGAAACATCAACCCTCCGAATTAATTGGTAATACTGGGAGATATGGGGGGATGCAAAGAGGGAAACCATATTATCCTGCAAATAGGAAAGCAGGTCCGATGAGTTACTTCCCGTGACTAGGCCTTGCAGTTCAGCGCATAGTTCGTTGTGGCTTTTCATGGGGCATCGTCTCCTACCCGAAACACGCCTGATATTTGCTTGATTTATTCGTGACGCAGGCGGCGATTCCTGCTCACCTCGGGTTGGTTCTCAGACGCCACGCCTGCAGTCTAGGGAGTGTAACAACCCCTAACCACAGACGCTATTTGAGGTTAGGCTGCAAACCCCGAAGGAGAGCCGGGACTTCTCCAACAAACCAATGGCAAGGATCTGCTTGCGTTTGGCACTGATGCTGAAGGCCGAGTCACCATGTTTGTTGACGGCATGCCTCTCTGGGCTGCTTTTCGGCTTTCTGCTCCAGAGCGAACACTTCACAGCCTATTTTTCCCAGCCATACTGGGGGTTTCGTTTCTCGCCATGCTGTTGCTGGCCGTGATCAACCATCAAGCGCCGTTATTCGTGAGACTTACCACCGGTCCCCTATGGTTGACGGGGATAGCGATCTTCTTCGTTTTGGGATACGCCGCTCTCGTTCGCACAATGGATTACATGAATGGATTGAATCCGTTGGCGATGCGAAGCTTGGCACCCATGACCATTCTGCATTTTTCCGGTCTCGTAACTTTGGGTGTAGGATTGGGAATGAGGCCTTGGAGCGCCAGCATATTGATGATGTTTCTGCCCTTGATGAGTTTGGTTTCTTCCGCTGGGATGCCTATTTGGTTGGAATACTGGAACCTGCACAAGTTAATCTAACGAACAAGCACGTGGGCTGGGACACTTTGCTATTGAAACCTGTGAAGGATAATGGGCAGCGGCGGGTTCACCGCCACGTTGTTTTCTGCAAAGACCAGACAACGGCCCAGAGACCTCGGTTTCTGGGCTCCATGCATTCCATGACGGAAGAACTGGCACAAATCGTCACTTGGGGAAAGAAAGTTCGGCGTGAGCTTAGGCGCGGTAGATAATCCTATCGATCCCAAATAGCACGTGAGGTGCCAACGAGCCAATGTCTGAGCATCAGCATCAACGTGCAAACGCACCGTAACCTCGTACGGACCTGGATGCTCTCCTTCCGGGACTGTTCTCAGTTCTGCGGAGCGGAAAACAGCTGAGCTTGGCAGGAACTGTAAAAATCATCGACGAAGGAGAAACTGTCGAGTACAGCCGGAAGGGCCATGCCCAGGGACTAAGTTATGGACTACATCAAAGCCACCACAAGCATGTCCAGCGCCGTGCCGATGCCCAAGAAATAGCGGCTTAGGCAGGGTGAATAGTTCTGCGGCGATGTGTACGAGGTATGTTTGGCCGGCGATCTTAGGATGGAAGCCATAATGCAGGCGCCTGGTCGCAGCGGACATTCTACGGACGCACGCAGAACAGGTCGCAGGGCTTCCACAGGCCATCGTGGACAAGACCGAAAATGCAGAGTTGGATTTAACCGAAGAAGGAAGGCTTTCTTGGGTATCTTTAGGCGAAGTTCTAGATTTAGATATGACAGCAACAACTGGGTGAACTTTGGAAACGAGGTGGTTAAGTGTGGAAGAACGGCTAATCGCTCCGTGTGGGAT
>SLOZ01000420.1 GCA_007132255.1 Limnochordia bacterium
CTGCCGTGTCGATCTTCCAGTAGTAAGGATTGCGGGAAAAATACTTGTTGCCCGCAGCATCAACGCGATCCATCTTCCAGGCATAGAGGCAGGGGCGGTCGGGATCCTGCTGCTGCTGGCCAAAGTTCCAGCTATTGTGGAAGGAAAACAGCTCATACCAATGCTCATAGCCCGACGCATTGGCCAGTTCATCTACGTCGTCGTTGTAGTTCACGTGGAACTGCTGCAGATAGTGTTTCGGTGCGTAAGGCTCCACCTGGCCGATAGCTAGCAAATTGGTAATGGGTGGATATGGAACGGCGAAGTGGAAAGCAAACGTGTACGCATCGATCCTCTCAACCTCAAGAAACTGGCCTCCTGGCGACAAAAACGTCGGATGCGAAGGAGTCAAATCTTCATTCCACATAATGTCTTCGTACCAAAACATTACGTCGTCCGTCGTGAACGGATGGCCGTCGGACCAGCGCATGCCTTCGCGCAGATAGATTGTCAGGCTGGTCAAATCGTCGGACCACTCCCAGCCTTTCGCGATATTCGGCACCACCGTCGTCATGTCTGGCATTAGGGCAAACGTGAATTGAGCACGTACCTGCCAGTCATCGCCGCCGCCCCAGGTGGGACCGCTAGCTGCCGTGGTCAGTGTGCCGCCATAGACACCAATTTCTTCCGACGGTTCAACAACCACGGGCTCCACCGGAAGGCGTTCAGCCAGGGGCGGGAGTTCGCCCGCTGCAACCATTGCAGCCAGCACAGGGGCTTCGTTGACAGGCTCGACTTGCTGGCCCGTGGCCTCGGCATAGTCGGTTGGCGTAGCAAACGATTGGAACCCCCATGCAGAACCGGTCAGCATCCCTACAAGCAACGTTACGGCCGCAAACATCAAGACATACTTGCGCATTGTTTGTCCTCCTTTAGACAATTTTAGTATTCGAAACACAGTTCACTCGCTTGGTATCCCGGTGAACAGACACCTCCTTCCGACAAACAACCAGTATGACACCGTCCTCCGCCCACTATTTTCTTTACTCTGTGAATATATTTTTCGGCATTTCTTAGCATTTTCCTCCCTTTATGTTAAAAAAACGCACAAAAAAGCCAACCGGCTGGCTGGCTTTCTTTCACCTCTGCACCCTTGTGTGCTCATTCAGCGATAGTGAACTGGCGGGACTTGAACTCGGCTCCTGTGAAGGGCTCCGAATGGGCCACGCTACCATGCCGGTCCCTGTACGACAGTAAAGGAACACAAGACGAAAATGGCCCAACGTCTATGGCACAGGTCTCGACAGATTTCCTCCCAGACTGGTGGTTCGAGGTTACCAACGGCGGCCTTCAGCAGTTTCTTCAATCCGGAAACCTTGTAGACCTCCACCGGCTCCATTCGCTCACCAACCACAAACTCGCGGGCACCAGAGATCTCATCTAGCCCAGGCCGTTGTGGCTGCACTCATCGAAAAGACCAGTTCGTCAGCTCCTTGGTTGGACAGCCATGAATCATGATTTGCCGGAGGGCGAAGCAGTGCCGAGCCCTGCCAAAACCTCCGCAGCCAATACCACAGTCTGTGTTTGGCGATATCCGACACCATATGAAACCTGCGAACCGGCCGGTTCATGAGGGCTATTCGCCGCGCTTATGGTTGCGGTTGGTATTTCGTTGGGCCTACATTGTCCATTGACGTCTTGGGTTTCAGGCTGATCACACAGAAGAATAAACAACAGCCTGGGCCCGATGGGAAGCATTGGACCCAGGAACCAATGTCTCTGGGCCGCCGTGCGTTGTATGGTGGATGATGATTGAAGTGGACACCTGTCTATTTTGCAGCTTCGTCTGTCAACGAAAACCCCAGCTGTTCGCGTCGTCGACGGAACTGAAGTAATGCTTGTCCGTATGCCGGATCGTCAATGCAGTTAGTGGTCTCACCGGGATCTGCCTCTAAGTCAAACAGTACTTCTGGCATACTAGCACCGTAGAACTGGTACTTGAGGTGATCTTGTTTTATCATTAGATTCTTCCCGTCAAATTGGCTGATCGTCTCGTTATCCCATGGGTCCGAAGTTCCTCGCAATAAGGGAACAAGACTGCGGCTATCGAGCCCGCCGGGAGTGGGAATCTCTGCTAAATCACACAGAGTCGCAAACAAATCACACAGGTTCACATTTTCAGTCACCACTCGATCTCCCTGAAATCCGTTGGGCCAACGAATGATGAGAGGAACGCGCGCACTTGCCTCGTAGAACTTCCGTTTCTCCCAAACACCATGCTCACCTAGCATTTCGCCATGATCCGATGTATAGACGATAATCCAATCATCCAAATCCTGACCCACGGTTTCCAAGGCTGTGATCACCTGGCCAAATAATCCATCCAGATTGTCGATCATTCCGTAATATGCGGCCGTAGCGCGACGCAGTTCGCGACGGGATACGTCAACGTCTGGACGAACAGCGCGCTCCCCAAGAAAAGGATGATCGGATACTATCTGATCTGTGTAGACCGGGACGCGATTCAGGTAGTAAGAAAACCGTTCCTCGTCGGTAAAATAGGGATAGTGGGGTTGCGTTAAGCTGATCTTCAGCATGAGCGGTCTCTCTGCTTGGGCGCGATCATAGTACGGATCGCAGAAATATTCTTCGATATAGTCCAGTGCCCCATGTACTGTGAACGCATCTCTTCGATCGGATCTCCGGCCGACTCCTGCTCGTTGGATCTCTTTCGCATCAGACCACTTCTGTCCTTGCGTGTTTCCCTTATAGAGGTCCAACTCCTTTTCCACTCTACCGTCGATGAGTTCGGCACCAACATTCAGATCGCCAGCCACGCGCCGTGTCCACCCCTGCATCTGATCTGCACCACTATGGTGCAGTTTTCCACACGCCACGGTGTTATAGGCATATTGAGAAAACCGTCGAGCAAAGGTCATGTATCCTGGCGCGAGATCTTCGCCATATCGTTGGCAATTGCAGTGTAATGGGAACTGCCCGGTTGCCATACTCTGCCGTCCCGGAACGCAAATGGGCGAAGGGGTATAGGCGTTCGAAAACACCACCCCTTCCTGCGCCAACCTATCCAGAACAGGTGTCCGAATGACAGAGTTTCCTTCGTAACCGGTAACGTCAGCTCGATGTTCGTCACTCATGAGGAATAATATATTCGGTCTCTGGCTCAACACAACCACTCCTTAGAATTTCTGGGCTGATGGCCTTGATTCATTTGATGATCGTCATCTGCGCCCTGACAAATACGGTAGCACTTAGCGCCGGGATATAGGGTCGCTGCCAGACTCATGTGCCCGGCAGCTCCGGCGTATTTTCCTGCGAACCGTTCCGAACAACGGCTACCCTGAGACGAACGACCATGCAAGTGCACCCGATCATCGCTGCATCAAGTGCAGCCCGTTCGGAAGCGTTAAGGGCACGGGGTGAACCAGCTCTTGGTTGAGGGCGCGTTTTGGCCTCGCTTGCTTGATAGCTCATGCCCATGCGAAAACGCATCTCAGTGTTCCCGCCGCAGTTTGGCGATCACTTGGTGTCTGAAGTTATCCGCCAGAGCGAACTGACCTTCCGCATTGGGATGAAGTTTGTCAGGAAGATATTGGAACTGAGCTGGCCCAAAGATCGACAATCCATCAACATAGTAGATATTTTCATCACCGTATTTTTGAAATGAGGACACGATGTCCGCCAAAATTTGGCGCATCTCCACTATACACAAACTGTCCGGCATTATAGAGGCGGTTTCGCGCTCTAGCGCATATAGGGGAGAGATGACCGCAATTGGAACATGGGATCGACTCCATACGATTTATCTCACTCAATCAAAGTTTAGCTCTCTTTTACTTGTATTTTCTTCGATATTCGTACAGAAGATTCCTGTATGCTCAGGTTAGCAAATGCCTGTTTTCAGGACTTTTTGCAGTGGAATTCCCATGCCTTGCCTAGGCACACACAAGTATGAAGTTTTCGTTTGTGAGCTGAGCCATGCTCGCTTTCTTTCTCGAACCGAATGGAAAACGCGGCAGAACAGATCCACCGGCGCGGAGTCTTAGAGCCACTGGCTCGCAGTTCGAGAGCCACCCAGCGCGCTATGTGAGAGCCATCTTCTGCAAACTCCTGTAAGATGAAGTTACTGCTGCAAAGCAGAATTCATTTTACGGAGGTTTGAGTATGACCGATTATCTTACCATTGTTCGTGCTGTGTACAGCGGACTCAGTCAACGTCAGGCGGCAGCCACACATCGTGTGTCCAGAAATACCGTTTCGTTGCTGGTCCGGCATGCCAAGACCCAGGGATGGCTGACATTGGAGGACCTCAGCGAACTGGACAATGCTGCGTTTTCGGCGGCTTTGACCAAACCCAGCGGTCCTGTTCGAGATGACACGTTCAAAATGCCAGACTTTGACACTGTGCATAGAGAGCTGGCGAAGCCGAACGTAACACTGAAGCTTTTCTGGGAAGAGTATGTGGAGCAATGCCAGGCTAGCGGCGACCGGTTTTACATGGAAACACAGTTCCGAGGGTATTACCATCGATTCGCCAGGGTTCACAATGCGACCATCCGTCTGCAACACAAACCAGCTCTTTCTCTGGAAGTCGATTGGGCTGGAACGAAGGTCGCGTTTTTTGACGTTGAGGCAGATAAAATGGCTGAAGCATCCCTGTTTGTCGCCGTTCTCCCTTGCAGTCAGCTCATGTATGCAGAGCCCTTTCGCGATGAGAAACAGCCGTCCTGGATTGCAGGACATGTTCATGCATTTGAGTATTTTGGAGGCGTCCCCAAGACCCTGGTTCCGGATAATCTGAAGACCGGGGTCTCCCGTGCGGACTTCTACGATCCACACCTCAACAAAACCTATCAGGAGATGGCCGACTATTATGGTACCGTGATTCTACCCGCCAGGGTCCGCAAACCAAAAGATAAGCCATCTGGGGAAAACAGTGTACTCATTGCCTCTCGAAGGATTTTGGCCAGACTGCGTAATACACAAATTCTCTGTTTTGCCGATCTGCAGGAGCTCATCCGTGACGGTTTGGAACGGGTGAATGAAGCGCCCCTAACCGGGAAAAGCGAGAACCGCTGGTCCTCCTATCTTGCCGAAGAAAAGGACTATATGCTCCCACTTCCCGCATCCCCGTACGAACTGGCGCAGTGGAGTAAAGCCAAGGTGCAGCCGAACTGCCACATTGCCTTTCAGCGGAAATTTTATTCCGTTCCCTTTGAGTATTTGGGCGAACAGGTAGACGTCCGGGCAACCCAGTCTGCCGTGGAGGTGTTCTACCACCACCAGCGGATTGCCTCCCACAAACGGCTGTGGGGAAGGACGGATTACGCGACCATTCAGGAACACATGCCTCCAGACAAGACCTTCTTCGTCGACTGGAACCGTGATCGCTTTCTTTCCTGGGCTGATACGATAGGTCCCGCCACACGGCAGGTTGTCGAAGGAATCCTGGACCGGGCTGTCATTGAACAGCAGGCGTATCGCTCTTGTTTCGGGGTCCTGAATCTCCGGGACAAATATGGCCCCCAGAGACTAGAACGGGCCAGCTCGTTCATTCTGCAACGATCTTCTGCATCCACCTACCAGCAGCTCAAGAACACGCTAGAGAAAGACATGGATGTTCCCGAACTGCCATCACCGAAAGAACCCACGCGTAAGAACGTTCGCCGGGGATTCCAGCGTGGATCTAGCTACTTCGGAGGTGAAGGCCATGCTTAGTCACGAAACGCAAAACAAACTTAAACAGATGAAGTTGACGGGCATGGTAGAAGCTCTAGAGCAACAGGAAGCGGATCCGGCTTACAAGGAAATGGGTTTCCAGGAGCGATTGGGCCTGCTAGTGGACTGGGAGTTCACCCGACGGCAGCATAATCGTCTGCAACGATTGATCCGTGCGGCCAAGTTTCACAACTCGACGGCCTGTGTCGAAGACATTCGCTATGGAGACAACCGAAAACTCGATCGCCAGCTCATTCTAGAACTGGCTTCCTGCAATTACATTCCGCATGCTCGTAATGTCATTCTCGTCGGTCCAACGGGAGCAGGTAAATCCTATCTTGCTCAAGCGTTGGGGCAGTCTGCCTGCAGACGCTTCTTGTCCACCCGGTATGTTCAATTGCCGGATCTACTGGATGAACTGACGCTAGCCAAAGAAACCAGTCTGGAGTCCTTTCACCGTCTCAGAAAACAGTTGGTAAAGGTCAACCTTCTGATCATCGACGAGTGGCTGATGTTTCCCATTAGCGACGAGGAAACCCAACTTCTGCTTTGGCTTATCGATCGCCGCCATAACAAACAGGCCACCATCATCGCCTCTCAGTATGAACCTGCGGAGTGGCTGGACCAGATACCGATCCCGGTTGCTGCCGAAGCGATCACCGATCGACTATCGGCACAATCGTACAAGATCACGATTAAGGGAAATCGGTCCATGCGTTCGTCGGAATAAGATTGGGTATACCGGATTATTTCGAGCTACTGTTCCCCTTCGCAAGAGCCACGATTCCGGCTTCGGTTGAGCCTACCGTCGGGTAGCAGTGAGTCCGCCTTCCGGACAGGGCTGAGGAACTCTGAGCAATCGTTCATATACCAACCCCATACTTGGATTATGCGCCGGTAGCGGTGCAAATCCACGTTGGGGAGGTCCTTGTATGACCAACTACCGAGAGCTCCTGCGGCCCTACAGCCAAGCGATCAACCAACGGAGCATTGCACAGAGTTGTCAATGCTCACCGAAGACGGTGGCGCATCCGAAGCATCGATGCGTGCAGTGTACGGAGTCAACGGCACCAACAATCCAGGCAGATAAAGGCTTCGTCGTGTGGACAGAATCAGAACCATCGCCAGTGGACAACCTCTTCGGTGTCCACTGACGACCATTGGTAGCTGGAGCCTGCCGACATGGGGATATGTCGCTCATGTGGATATTGATGGACAACTCTTCGAGTTGACCACATACCCCCAAGTCCGACGAAGCGGTGCTTCGTATGCAACCAAACAACGGGGACATTCTTTCTGGGAAGGATAGAACAATAACCAAACAGCGAACTACTGGTGTTGAACGAACTCGTCGCTGTCACCGATGCACTGTTCGTCGTAACCGGACCGCCTTGGCTTACGGATGCCCGGAACCGCGATTCTAGACAATCGGTATACGCAAGATCCTTAGAGAGCCCCCCTGTTTGGGGTGGCTCTCACTCGGTGCGCTGGTGGCTCTGAAATGCGCGCGTCGGTGGCCTTCGGAAAGCCGCGCCGGTGGCTCTTAAAAAACGCGTTTTGCACCGAATGATCCGAATAACCTCCTTTTCTGGTAAAATGTATCTGATGCAGCCTGTAAAGACAACGATATTTCTGACTGGCGGTTTAAACACCGTAGTGGAATCTGTTTGCGGCAACTTGGATGCACACATAAATATTGCCTTGGAGCATGAATACCAATCAATGGTAGCATTGAGTTGCCATTCAGCTGCGTCAATACACTACGAGGAGTGGGGGGCTGTGCTAAAAATCATTCATCCCGTTGTTTGTGGTCTTGATGTTCACAAGGACAGTGTCAAAGCATGTATTTTGAAAGCGCAAAACTCACAGAACTATACCACCATCATCAAGACATTTACGACAATGACCTCGAGTCTGGAACAGCTCAAGTCATGGCTGGCGGAAGAAGAGTGCAGTATTGTCGCTATGGAGAGTACAGGAAAGCATTGGATA
>SLOZ01000058.1 GCA_007132255.1 Limnochordia bacterium
CACTGCTTCGATTTCGTTTCGGTGAAGGTTCGGCTTTGGCCATTATTATGGTGCTTATCGTTGCGCTGATTACCTTCGGATTCCATCTTATTCGAATTGAGGAGGATGTTTAGATGAATCAGTCAACCAAAAACGTCCTCCGCTGGTGGGGGCGAATGGTAGTGCCGGCGATTTGTGTACTGATCATTATGATTCCCATCTATCTGGTGATTATTGGCGGCTTCATGACAGTGCAGGAAATTTACCGGCAACCGCCGCATTTGTTCCCGCCCAACCCAACGACGGAGTTCTATCGAGCGGCTTGGAATACTCTGAACCAATCGGTGGTCAACAGCTTCATTATTGCCATTGGAACCTATCTATTCACCTTGCTCATATCAACTCCCACAGCCTTCGCTTTAGCGAAATTGCGCATGTCAGCCGAAAAGCCGGTATCGTTTGCGCTGGCCCTTGCACAGATGCTGCCTATGACGACCTTAGTCATCCCGCTGTTCTTGATTTTTTTCACCTTCGGTTTGAATAACTCGTTTGTTGGCGTCATCTTGGGAATCTCTGCCTTCACTGTGCCGTTTTGCACGATTCTCCTGACGGCCTATATGCGCTCCATCCCTGTCGGCCTCATGGAAGCGGCATGGATTGACGGTGCTTCCTTGGGTAGGATCTTCGTCAGTATTGTTCTGCCCATTGCCTCTCCGGGAATTTCTACCGCTGGGATGTTTGCCTTTCTTATGGCTTGGGGCAATTTTATCTTCCCGCTGTCCCTACTGCAGGAACGTTCGCTACAGCCCTTGAGTGTGGCTTTGTATCGCTTCGTGGACCAGTACGGAATCGAATGGAATATGCTGATGGCAGGCAGCGCCATTTATTCCATACCGCCGATTATCGTAGTTCTCGTGGCTGGACGCTATCTGGTGTCTGGAATGACGGCGGGAGCCTTCAAGGAATAAACTCGGGAACGCTTGACTGGCACCATCTCGGTTTCGCGGAAGGGGGTATCGGGTCGCAGTCGGTGTATGTGTGTGCGTGGGTGTTGCCTTCGGTTAACCAACATTAAGGAGGAATCTTTGTGAAACGGTTCGCGATTTTGTTGGCCATCGTGTTTGGGTTTGGAATACTGGTCGGTCCAGTGTTTGCACAGCCGATCGAAATTACGGTTCAGACGTACTGGGCGGAAGACACACCCAGTGGTGTCTCGGTCCTAGAACGGATTGCCTTGTTTGAGGAGCAGAATCCTGATATTCGGGTCAACTACCAGTATGTGCCGTTTGGTGAACTTCTGACCACTATTTTGCAGCAGACGCTGACCAGAACGCTACCTGAAGTTGTGTTCGCCGACAATCCCGATATTCGCCATTTGGCCGCTTCGGGTGTGTTCCGCGATCTCACCGATTGGGTTGATGAGTGGGGCCAATGGGATGATTTCTATCTGGGTCCGCAATATGCCAACAGCCTGGACGACCGTATCTATGCAGTCCAGCTGAACACAAACAACTTGGCGCTTTATTATAACAAAGAGATCCTGGCTGAGCTCGGAATCGCTCAGCCACCGCAGACATGGGATGAGGTCATGGAGGTTAGTGCGATTATCTTGGCTGAAACAGACATTTATCCCATTGCTTTCTGCGCTGATAACACGGAAGCCGGCACTTGGCAGTTCCTGCCTTTCCTATGGAGCGCTGGCGGTAGTCTGATGGAGTTAGATCGCGCCGAATCCATTGCTGCTGCTCAGTTCTGGGTGGATCTTGTGGAAGCGGATTATGCTCCCCGAGATGTCGTGAACTGGGACCAAGGCGACGTGGCGATTAATTTCGCTGGCGGTCGCTTGGCCATGATGATCAATGGACCTTGGGAACTGGCTTTCCGTTTGGCTGATACCGATGTGGACTATGGTATTGCTATGATACCAGTACCCGATGCCGAGTTGTCTCCAGTCGTGGCTATGGGAGGCGAGTCCTTTGGAATCGCTGCCACTGTTTCTGAAGAGAAAGCGGAAGCTGGCTGGAAGTTTATCCAATTCTTGGTAGAACCCGAGAATATGGCAAATCATAACTTGATGAACACCACGATCCCCACACGAGCTGCTGCTGTGGAGATGGTTCTGGAACGGGATCCTCGCTTGGCCCCGTTCATCGCACAAGCCGAGTTTGCGCTGTCTCGGCCGATTGCTGGCGGCGGTGAAAACTATCCAAGCATATCTGCCATTACCCGCCAAGCATTTCAGTTGGCTATTGCAGGCATGATGGACACCGAGCAGGCGTTCATGAATGCTGCTCGAGAGGTCAAAGACCTGTACCTAACGACGGCTGAATACGAAGCGGCAGCTGCCTCCGTACAGTCTGTACTGGATGATGTATTCGCTGCCATGGATTAGAAGTCAGTGACCAAAGTGCGAGATCTTCGAAGGAAGCCGCAACCCTGTATGTCGGGGGTTGCGGCTTCTTTTGCTAGGCAGGATTCGAACGCCAATGGCTCGAATTCTAACCATGAAGAAGTGCGCCCGGTGGTTTTCCTGTGGGAGCGGGGCTAGAAAGGAATGTACATGATAGCATTGCTCTTCATCTATGCTGTAAAAGTCGGTTACTTCTATTATCATACTGGCCTACCCATGAACAAAGTTCCCTATGCTTTCGTGACGGCAGCGGGGTTCTTTTTGTTGTACCTACTGCTGCGGGAGCGTCGTTGGTGGTATTTCGCAGTCAGTGGTTTGCTGACTGGGCTCATGTATGCTGATATCCTGTACTTTCGCTACTTTTCCGATCTTTTGTCTCTGCGTTTGCTCCACCAGGCCAGCCAGCTAACTTCGGTACTGGGAATCTTGGTATCCTTAATGACCGCACTCGATCTTGTGCTTTGGGCGGATTTGGCAGCCTATCCTTGGCTGTGGCGAGAATGGCAGCAGCAGGGACGGCGGGTTTCCCTGCGCATGAGAGCCCTGCCGCTAACCGCAGCCTTGGTTGTTATCGTTTCCATTTCGGCGGCATCGCATTACACGGGTGTCAAACAGTATGAGTTTTTCAATCACCACGTCTTTGATTTGATCACGTTGGATTTTGAAAACAGGCGTTTGCATCCGGTGGAACACAGTCAAGTGGTCACAGCAGTTCTAAAACAACATGAACTTCGCTGCGATCCAAAGTATTTTGGATTGGCGAGCGGGCGCAACCTAATCGTGATTCAATTTGAATCCCTGCAGCAGGTGCTGCTGGGTCAGTTCTATGATGGCCAGGAACTGACGCCGTCTTTGAATGCCCTTGCCGCCGTAGACTCCTTTAGGTTTACGCACTATTACCACCAAGTGGGCGCTGGCAGTAGTTCCGATGCTGAGTTCGTCAGCCTAAACTCACTCTATCCGGTGGTTTCGGGAAATGTCTATGATCTTTATGAAAAAAACGACTACGCTGGTCTTCCATGGATTCTGCAGGAGCAAGGGTATGGCACGTATGCGTACCACGGGAATGTGGGATCGTTTTGGAACCGAGATCAGATCTACCCGAGACTGGGGTTTGAACATGTGGTGTTTGAAGATCAATACGTTCTCCATGAAACCATTGGTTTTGGCTTGGACGACCATGATTTCTTCGCCCAGACTCTACCTTTTCTCCAGAACCAACCTGAGCCTTGGTTTTCCTTTCTGATCACAATGACCTCGCATAAGCCATTTCGAATTCCCAAAGAACATCGAGCTCTGACGCTGCGGCGCGATGATGAGAACCTGTTCGGGGATTATCTGCAGTCTGTTCATTATGCGGATCATGCTTTGGGTCAGTTTGTTGCGGGTTTGAAGGATATGGACCTCTATGATAACACGCTGATCGTCATCTATGGCGATCATCATGGTATCGGTACCGAAGATGCCGCAGCGGTAGCTTCGATGGAGCGGTTTTTGGGCCAGCCGTATGCAGCGGAGATTATGTTGAGGGTCCCCTTGTTAGTCCACATTCCAGGATTGGGTATGACGGAAACATTGGACATTACTGGCGGTCACTTGGATCTGCTGCCCACGCTGCTGAACGTCTTGGGCATTGAAAATCGCTTTCTAACCTTTGGTCGGGATCTGCTGAACAGCGACCAAGGGTTTACCGCCTTCAAAGCCTATGTGGAACCACGATCGTTCATCAGCGGGACAGTTGTCTATGAAGCGTCCCGGGATGGTGTCTTCGAACATGGGAGGGCGTACCATAGGGACACCCACGAGTCTCTACCTATTGAAGAGGGTTTAGAAGCGCATATCAAAACCGTAACGTGGTTTAATCTCAACAAAAAGATACTCGAAGACAATGCCGTACCCACATTGGTCCGAGACATCCAGGCCGGATTGGGCAGGGTGAGTGTCGCCCCTGGGATGACTCGCTAGCGACGATCCGACGATCAACAGCGCTGGCAGCAAAAACACCGGTACTTCCAGCAGGCAGTCTCGGAAACCGGAAGGGTGAGGTGCGGACTGCCAACAATCTGGTCTGGGCTTGGGTGGATTGAACTAGGCTCATTGGTATTCGTCGAGGAGTTGAGATTTTCTCAGTGGCGCTAATCACCCGAAACCGTTTAAGTACTCTGGTGTTGGTCCACAACGAGCAGAAGAGTGGGCCGGGATAACCTCAGGAGTCATGGGATGTCCATCGGAGCTCGGATCATTGCCCTTGCTGATGCCTACGACGCAATGTTTGAGGAGTATTTGCCCTGACAAGCAATGCAGTATCATGAACTCGTGGCTGAACTTGGCAGACGTTCGTTTAAGCAGACTGATCCGCAGAGGATCGAGGCGGTCAACTTGCGCAAAGACGCTTTAGAACTGTTGGTGTGTCAAGTAGTTTAGGCCTCACAGCGAGCGGGAAACCTCTCCGAAAGAGGTCGAAGAATGTGAAGAGCAGTTCAAGTTATGTGGCTTGCCATCCGATGAGAAGGAAGAGGGGGTCGACGGTATTGGCGATCCCGCTCACCGGTCAAGAAACTGGATAACGGTACGGTCTCCGTGAGCACATGTTGAAACCGTGGCACTCCGCGGTATAGCGCTGATGGAGGCCGGATGTAGGCACATGGTAGGTTTTGCACCGCCCGACGAGTTGCCTGATTGCTGGGAACCGAGTGTGCTGACCGTATTCGAAGTGCCCACTTCCTCGTTGGGCAGCTTGGGAAACAGTGTTGCTGCGGTCATGTATAACCTGGAGCAACGACTATTCCCAGTACGCAACCTAAGTCGGCTTCTCGGTGAGAGCGAAGTCGAACCACTGGATGAAACGGGTGTCGCATCAGAGCAGGCAGATCATACTGGCTTCGCACTGCAGCGTTCCTACCCCGATAATCTAGGTAACAACGGCTAGGATGAATCACGGCAAAACCCAGCGCCAGCAGCTGGAACGCTTCAGGGAGGAATCGAGTCTCATGCATAATCTTCATCTTTTCCAAGACCTGGTCAAAACATCACCGGTGGGTTATGCCTGTCACAAAATAGTCTATGATTCAATCGGTGCCCCGTGCGATTACGTGTGCATCGAGATGAATGCCGCGTTCGCGGAACTGACCGGCATGCAGCGGGCAGACACTGTGGATACGTCCATTATGGACGCGCTGGTGCGAATCGAGGGAGCGGCCGTTGAGTGGGCAGCATGTTTTCGCCAATGCGCATTGACAGGGGACGGCAAAGAGTTTGACCAGTATTCAGCACTCTTAAATATATGGTATCGGGTCCACATTGTTAAGCTCAACCAAGACTTCTTAGCGACGACAGTGGTTGATATCACTGCGGAAAAGCAGCAGATTCAAGACTTACGAACAACGTCGCAGATATCGGAAGCCTTTTTGGAACAGTTAGGAAGCGACGTTGACTATCAAGGAATAACCGAAGCGCTGCTCCAATTAACCGGCGCGAAATTCGCAGCCTTCAATCTCTATGCCGAAGATGGGCAGCGGTATCGAACCATGGCTTTAGCTGGAGACCGAGGCTTAATCAATCAAGCCATGCAAACTATGCAGATGAGTATTGCGGGCAAGGAATGGCCTCATGATCCTATACGCGCTGAAAAAATAGCGGAACAAACCGTGACCCGTTTTGCGGCGCTGCATGAGTTAGCAGGAAATGTCATCCCGAAACCAATTTGTGATGGTTTGACTAGAAGTTTTGGCGTTGGCGAATGGGTCGTTGTTAAGATCTCAAAACATGGTGTCATGGTGGGCGACTTCACGCTGACCATGCCCAAGCAAGCGCGGTTCACCAAAGACGCTATTGTTGAAATCTATGCGCGCCAGATCGGCTTGATGCTCGAGCGCAGTCGAGCCGAAGAAGAGCTCACCCACTCGAGGGATGCTTACCAGGAAAACCTGCAATTACTAAAGACCATCACCGATAATATGCTGGATTTTGTTGCGCTTGCAGACCCCGAAGGGAACTTCACCTTTGTGGGCAAAACCCACGAGGTTCTAGGTTACGACGTGGATTCGTTAGTCGGTACCAATGTCATGGAATTAGTCCACCCCGACGATCGCCCGGGTGTAATGCAAAAATTCGCTGCCTGGATCAATCGCAGGGTACTTCATGAACGAGCCGAATATCGGATTTGTCGCCAAGACGGCACGATTCTATGGTGGGAAACGATTGGTACATTGTTGCTGGACGACCAACAGATTACGGGCATTGTCTTTAACTCACGGGATATCACAGAGCGGAAGAAGGCGGATGCAACCCTGCAGCAGGCACGGGCCGCGTACGAGACGATTACGAACTTGACCGGTGACATCATTATCCAGGCAGATACCGCAGGTCATTGGACATTCGTCAATGACACGGCCTGCCAGTTTTTTGGAGGTTCCAGGGAAGAGCTCTTAGGACAGTTCTTTCCGAGGTATCTGCATCCCGACGATCAGGCGCAGACAGCAGCGGCTGTTGCAGAGATGGTCCAGTCTGGAGACGTGATCCGGGGTTTGACCAACCGGCAGCGCACGAAAAACGGCTGGAGCGTTGTCCAGTGGAATGCTCATCCCGTATATGCCGCGGGTGAATACGCTGGGTTTCAGGCAACTGGCAGGGATATTACCCAACAGAAACAGGCAGAGGATGCACTGAAACAGCGCGAGTTGGACTTGCGAAACCTTTCCGAAAACGCTCCCGATGCCATTGCTCGTTTTGATCCAAGCCTGCGCTGTGTGTATGCTAACAGCAAAGCAGAGGCGGTCTTTGGCCTCACTGTGGATCGGCGCCTGGGTGCCGACCGTGATGCGTTAGTCATGGCCGTAGACGGTCTAGAAACATGGGAAACAGGTCTCAAGAGAGTGTTCCAGACCGGACAGATGGAGAGTGTCGATGTTATCTGTGAAGAACCGCAGGGTATACGCTACTACCAGTCACTGCTGGCGCCGGAATTCTCCGATGATGGCCAGACTTCCACAGTCCTAATCCTTAGCAGAGACTTAACCCTGCAAAAGGAGATGGAGCGCTCCCTACGGGACAAAGAAGCGGAATTGCAGGAAGTTCACCAAATGGCGCGCCTAGGTCGTTGGGACTACTATCACGGGGCTAACCGTCTCCAATGGACGGAGATGATTTTCGAGATCTTCGAAGTTGACCCGGCAGCGTTCGCGCCGACCTATGACGGTTTCTTAGCAGCGATCCATCCGGATGATCGCGCTGCGGTGAATCAAGCATGGCGAGAATCTCTGTTGAATCAACGGCCCTATACGATCGAG
>SLOZ01000496.1 GCA_007132255.1 Limnochordia bacterium
AATTGGCTAAACGTTACTGGCAGCGGGCCGTGCCGTTTCGTCAGTACATCAGGGATCCGGAGGCAGTGGTCGAGACGTTTTTTAAACCCGATTGGACGGAACGTCGAGCCGAAGTTCTCTATTTTGGCGATGTGCTGCCGCAGTTTGTGCAGCACCCAGCAACCGACGCTTGGCTCGGATCAGCACCCAGCGAGGTTGGCCCCGAATCGGAACGGTCTACAGTGACGGTGTAGAGCGGCCGGAACGAGCCGTCGGCGAGAACCACTGCTTTGGGCCGGGACCATTGCTAAACCGAGACCTTGTTCGGATCTTTTCAGTCAGCAAACACGCAGTAAGACCTTGATTGCTCAGACGAAGTGGGGTGGCAAGCCGATGGGCCGTCAGCAAAAGCTGGTCATGGACGCCGATGGATTGGATAAACGCAGTTTGGGCTACTATTCCACACCCGCTTTTGTCGCCGAGTATTTGACAGGGCGGATGCTGGAAGAAAAGCCCGACGGCCACCGGGTTTTAGACCCCTGCGTCGGCCGCGAAGAAATGGTGATTTCCTTTGCTCAAGCAGGCAAAGACGTCTTGGGCTTAGATATTTTCGACTATGGGCACCATGGCGCCGCGGCTTTTGTACAGCAGGATTTCCTGCAGTATTATGCGAAGCGGCGGGACCAGATCAAGGAACATGGCGGCTTGGAGTTTGACTATTACATAGCTAATCCGCCGTATAACTGCCACGAAAGCGGCTACATTCGGGACAACAAACGGTCACTGCAGGCTTTATTCCCCGACATCGGGACCCTTAATATGTACTCTATGTTCTTGGCGGCTTTAGTCCATTGTGCCAAGCCGGGCGCAATGTTGGGGATCATCACCAGTGATTCCTTTTTGACCAGTCGAATGCACAGTCCCCTGCGTCAGTTCGTCCAGGAACGCTGTCACATTCACGATTTGCTGCTCTGTCCGACGGATCTCTTCCATGGTCAGCAGGCCGACGTGCGCACATGTCTCATGGTCTTGGAAAAATTGACGCCGCGGGAACAAGGGCTCGTCAACGGTCGCCGTATGACGCGGACCATGGGTAGGCCCCTAAACAGCGAATCCTTCGCCAGAGCTCTGCGGGATCGGACCCAGCGAGAGGTTCCGGAACGGGTCTTCTCCTTAACAGACGTTCGTGACCATGGTGAGTGGCTCGTGGACTGTCCCGCATCCATTCGCCATTTGTTTCAGGGCCAGCGCTTGGCCGACGAGTTCCGCTGCCTGACAGGGATCTCCACAGGCAGCGATCGCAAGTATCTGCGGGCAAAACCGGAAGCTCAGTGGACGCTGCCCTTTTACAAAAATCCAGGGAAACGCCGTTTTTATGCAGCTCCGGATGGCTATCTGCCGGAGAACTTCCTCGAATTGGCCCGTACGGTGCCCAACTTTCTGGTGCGCAATCAGCGATATTTGTTTCGTGAAGGCATTGCCTGCTCCAGTATGGGCGTAGCCTTCGGGGCATGTTATCGGCCGCAGGGTGCTTTGTTCGGGGTCAATGCCAATTTTGTGGATCTCGGCGACGATCTTTGGTGGCTGCTGGCCTATCTCAACAGTTCGCTGGTCACGTATCTGGTGCGCGGGGTACTGCTGCGCAGTAATATGATTACCAGCGGCTATGTGAGTCGCATACCGCTTTTGCCGTTGTCCGCAGACGCCAAGCGCACCCTGGCCGCCTTGGCCCACGTGGAGTACGAGCGCTGCCGCCAAGGAGCCGCCGCCGACGCGGGCATTGTGGCGGCGGTGAATGCGGTGGTCTACCGGGAGGCAGGGTTACCGCCGGAAGATATCCAGCATGTCCAAGAATTTTGTGGAGACCTGCTGCGCCGAACATGAGCTTGAGTTTGGCTGGCAAAACGAGAGTCTTAGAGATGGGAGGATGCAAGATGAAGATCACCAAACTGGAGTTGCTGATGGTGCAGCCGCGCTGGATGTTTCTCAAGATGCATACCGATGCCGGGATTGTGGGGTTGGGGGAGCCCATTGTAGAAGGACATACCCATGCGGTGGCTGCGGCGATTCGTTCGTATGAAGAGTACCTGATCGGCAAGGACCCGCGGCGCATTGAACATCACTGGCAGGCTTTGTATCGCGGCGGCTTTTACCGCGGCGGCCCTGTCTTAACCAGTGCCATCTCCGGCATTGAACAGGCCATGTGGGATATTCTTGGCAAATCCTTGAACGCTCCTGTCTACCAATTGCTCGGGGGCTTGGTGCGTGACCGCGTCAAGCTCTACGCCCATGTGGGCGGCCAGGACAACGCGGCCCTAGTGGCCAATGCCAAAGCCCTCGTGAGCCAAGGTTATCGGGCGCTGAAGACCGGCTTCGAACCGCCGGTGCGGTTTTTGGATACCCAGGCGTTCTTAGAAACGCAGACAGAACGCTTTCGGGTTCTGCGCGAGGCAGTGGGCTCGGACGTGGATCTTGCTGTGGATTTCCATGGTCGTTTTTCGCCGGCCATGGCCAAGCGCATGATTCAGGCCCTTGAACCGTTCTATCCGCTGTTTGTAGAAGAGCCGTGTCTGCCGGATAATGTAGACGCCATGGTGGATATTGCTCGCTCGACAACGGTCCCTTTGGCCACGGGTGAACGTCTGTTTACCAAGTGGGGTTTCAGGGAACTGTTAGAGAAGCAGGCTGTGGCTGTGGTGCAGCCGGACTTGTGTCACGCCGGAGGGATTCTGGAGGGCAAAAAGATCGCCGCCATGGCCGAATGCTATTATGCTTCTATCGCGCCGCACAATCCCTTGGGACCCATATCTTTGGCAGCAGCTCTGCAGCTTGATGCCTGCACCCACAATGTGTTGATGCAAGAACAGGTCACTTTGGGTGAAGGCTATATCACCGAGCCCTTCGTGCTCGAAGACGGTTACACCGTGATTCGGGACAAGCCCGGATTGGGGATTGAGTTGGACGAAGCGGCCATGCAGGAACTGCAGTATGATGGACGCTGGCAGACCCCTCGTGTTTGGGATCCCGATGACGGCTCTGTCTTAGAGTGGTAACAGCGTTGGTGGATGCGGTGCGTCGCTGCTGAACTGACCGTTTGGGAGCGACGGCAAGCAAGGCCGAGCAATACCAGCGCTGACGGCCCAGTGCTGGACTGGCAATTCCATGCAAAACGGAGTCCACCGTGGATAACCGGTGGACTCCGCAGGTTTGCTGTGGGGAGCGGCTCAGCGAATGAGTTCGCGGATTTCGTTGGCGTTTAATGCCCGGTCCCAAAGCATGATTTCGTCAAAGGAACCGAAGAACTGCCGCTCGCCATCAGCATCATTCCCGATCCGCAGTGGCATGTCGGCTTCAAATTCCAGGTCTTCGTTCTTACCGCTATAGCGGCGCAGCTCCTGGAGACGACCATCGATATACACGTTGACTTGTCCTCGTTCCCAGACCAGAGCAACGTGGTGCCACGTGTTCAGCTGGACGGAGTTGGTCTCTGTTGTGGCGCGAAACCCATCAAATTCAACCACAATACTGTTCGTGTTGTAGCCGCTGAAGCGTTCGGTCAAAAAGAGCCGCATCGTATCGTCATCATCGGTGATGAGCCGCCCATAGTTACGTTCCCCCCAGGACTCGGCTTGGAACCACAGCGCTACAGTCAGCGATCGCGGACTGATGGAATCCAAGTTAAGCCGCAGGGCTTCCAAGTCTGCTTCAGTGTAGGATAAGATAAACCCGTTTCCGGGCCCACCGCGCCCGATACTGGCGGATCCAATGTCTAGCTCGCCGTCGCCGACGATGCTGCGCACCACTCCGAAGCGCCGGTCATACTGCCCGCGGTCAAAATCTACCCAAAACAGCAGCCCATCCTGGAACGCTTCGGCGTCAGGATCCGCCAAGCTCGGTGCCGACCCGTCAGCCATGGCTTGACGCCAGTCCTTTAGTTCGGCCACATAGTGTTTCAAGTCCGCAAGGAAATCCGGGTGGGCGGAGTTGTTGGCATCGGCGCGCTGAACGCTGGCTTCGAGGTCCGCGATAATTGCGTCCAGATCTTCGAGAGTTACGGCTTCCGGTGCTTCATCCCAAGCTCCGTACGCTCCTACACCCACACTCAGCAGAAGTACCAAGAGTACTGCGATTCCCATTTTGCTGCTACACAAGACAAACGCCTCCTTGAAGTTTTGATATGTTAGTTTTACTGCTTAGTGACTCTCTTCTCGACGGGCAGAAGCAAGTTCCTACCAGAATAGAAAAATGTCAAAAATTTAACATGTGACAATGATTGACACGATTGGTATTTATGGTTTGACGCGGCAGGGAGGTAAGTTCCATGGTCAAGCTTGTTATCGGATTCCTAGTGATCGTTTTGGTGGTGGCTGGCGGTGTTTCTTTGGCAGCGCGCTTTGCCTGGGAAAGCACGGCGGTCCGGGAAGTGCAAATTTTCTTGGCGGGCATTTCTCCCCTGCAGTCGGCTAGCAAGCCCATCGAGTCTGCGGATTTGGTGGGATTACCGACCCCAGTCCGAAGATGGCTGCAACACGCTCAGGTTCTGGGCAGCAAACCGGTGCGTTCGGTGCGTTTGCAGCAGGGCGTTACACTGCGGCTCGCTGCGGATCAGAAGTGGCTGCAGGGCACAGCCGTGCAGTACTTTCGAACCGAAGCCCCGGGCTTTGTTTGGCAGGTTAGGCTGCGAATGAACCCGCTGCTCCATATCGCCGGTCGTGACCGCTATGTGGATGGCCGGGGCCAGATGCTGATCGATGTCCAGTGGCTATTACCCGTTGTCGATGCGTCGGGTCCCGAGGTGGATCAAGGCACGCTCTTACGGTATCTGGCGGAAACGGTCTGGTTTCCAACGGCGGCCCTCAGTGATTCTATCCAATGGCAGGCGGTTGACGATGCTGCAGCTCGAGCCACCATGACCTACGGTGGTGTCACTGCCAGCGGGATCTTCCATTTTGACGACGCCGGCCAAGTAACGGGATTCGAGGGGCAGCGCTACAAGGAAAACGCCGGAGCGTATACGCTGGAGCATTGGGTCATCACCATGGCTGACCATCGGAACTTGGGCGGATTGGTCATTCCCACCCGGGCCGACATCACCTGGCGACTTGATTCCGGAGATTTCCACTGGTTTAGCTGCGAGATTACCGAGATTGCCTATCGCCATTGAGGATCAGTCATTGACTCGAACATTATGAGTTCACATGTCTAAACGTTTTGCATAACAATTTGAAAACCTTTTTATTGGCGGCTGTGTTTCGCTATGGTATGATGGACGCTGAGCAGGGAAGTCGAGATGGTCTAGATGATCGTGATCGGCTTTTACTGGTTGCGATTTTGGTTCTCGAAGACAATCTATCGGGCAGCTTGTTGGGAACTAGCCAGCGATTGACGGCTGGCTCAAGCCTTGTACACTTGAAATAGTGTTCATCAGCGACAGCACAGCGGCGCTTGCTTCATGCCCGATGTGAAAAACAGCGAAGGAGGGGTTGCAGACGATGCGTGTCGTGATCGGTAGTTTTTCGCATGAGTCGAATACGTTCAACCCTGTGCAGATGCAGCTGGAGGAATTTCATCCTCAATACGGCGAGGACGTGCTAACTACTCTGGAGAGTCCATTGCGTTCATCACTGCATGGCATCTACCAAGTTCTACAGAATGCCGGAGCGGAGATTATCCCAACCGTGTACGCCCGAGCCACGCCGGGAGGTGTGGTATCCCGGCAGGCCTTTGACACGGTGAGTGGGCAGTTGTTGGCGACGGTGGCTGCGGCCGGATCCGTGGATGGCGTGTGTCTCCATTTGCACGGTTCGATGACGGTGGCAGACATTGGCGATGCCGAAGGACATCTACTGACCGAAGTTCGCAGGCTTGTGGGGCCCGATGTGCCCATCGCTGTTTCTTTGGATATGCATGCCATGGTAACGCCGGCAATGCTGCACAGTGCCAATGCCTTCGTGGGGTTCCGGACGGCTCCGCATGTGGATGCTTTCGAAACCGGCCATACCGCGGCGACACTGCTTGTTGATTCGCTGCAGCAGGGTTACCAGTTGACGACGGCCGCTGTGAGTCTGCCGATGTTGGTATCCGGGGAGCAGTCAGAAACCGAAAAATATCCGATGAACCATTTGATTCAGGTGCTCAAAGAAACGGATCAGCAAGTAGGCATTCTGGCTTCATCCTACTTTTTGGGTTTTCCGTGGGCCGATGTCCCGTACAATCTGGGCAGCGCCGTGGTTGTTAGTCGCCAAGATCCTGAGCTGGCGGCGAATACAGCTGTGGCCTTGGCCGAGGAATTCTGGAAATATCACAAGGATTTCCAGTTTACGACAGAAGCCTACCGCTTCGAGGAAGCCTTGGCAGTGGCCCAGATGCACGACGGTGGCTTAGTCTGCATAGCCGACTGCGGGGATAACCCGGGCGCTGGCGGCAGTGAGAATATTGTCTATCCGCTCCAGCATATGCTGGCCGCTGTTCAGAAACGGGCCTTTTTTGGGGCCATCCATGATCCGGCGGCCGTCCGTGCTTGTCAGGAGGCGGGTGTCGGTGGGACTGTCAGTGTGGTGCTGGGCAAACTCAGTATCGCTCCGGACAGCCCAGGGCTCTCGCTGACAGGGACTGTTAAGCAGGTGGGCCAGCTTGGCAAGTTGGTGACCACGGCAGCAGCCGTGCTCCGGGTCACGGGCATTGATGTCCTCATCACCGAGGAACGAGCGATGATGCTGGATCCGCAGGATTTAGTAGAGTTAGGTTTAGATCTAGCGGATTACGATATCTTAGTGTTGAAGAGCGGCTACTTGGATCCGCAGTATGAAGCGGTTGCCACCAAGGGCTTATTGGCCTTAACACCCGGCTTTACCAACCAAATCTTCGTCGATCTTGAGTACAAGCAGGTTCCTCGCCCGCTTTATCCTTTGGATAAGAACATTGAATTTGATCCCAAAGCGTATCTTATCCAGTGATCTGCGCAGGGGTGTGTTCCCAATCTACCAAATGATCGCTAACAGCCTCTGCCGAATTTGGTGGAGGTTGTGGCGCGCGGTCAGATTCTAGAAGGAACGATGGTTCTGAGCATGGAATAGATACACGGAAACCGATTGCGTTGGGTCATGAGCGAGCCGGGCTTTGTCGCCAATGACGTTCAAGCTGGTATGGGGCAGCTGACGACCCGTCGCAGCAGCGGCGTGGAGCCCAGAAATTCAGCCAGGTCTCCATGGAGGCCTGCTGCATCGAGGTGCTTCAACGCCCAAGATGGATGGTTCCATTCGAAGAAGCGCCTCTTAAACGGCGTTTCTTATTCGATCGTAAACCACGCATTGTTCTCTAAAAAGCAGGACTGCATGATATGCCGAACAGAATAACACTGAAGAAAGAGGGCGAACAGCATGCTTGCCATACAATCGACCCCGAACCATTTGGGAGCCAAGGTTAGTGGAACTGATCAGGACTTCGCCATGCTCTACGATGCGCTGCATATTATGGCGGGATCTATGGCTGGCGATGTGCAGGAACCGGTGGATCTGCGTATTCTGGGACTGGCCTATGATGTGCGCCATGCCCGGATGGGGCACCGAGATGCAGAGTGGGAAGACAATGGTTGGGAAGCCATGCTGGCCCAGTCCGATGAACGCGTGGCAGCTCGAGATACGCATTCGCGCAAGAATATGCGGTGGTCA
>SLOZ01000143.1 GCA_007132255.1 Limnochordia bacterium
CAATACCATTACGAGCACTCTGGCCATAAGAGGATACGGGTCCAGTCAGTGGTGAAATGACACCAATTTTGATGGGATCTTCGGCAAGGACGATACTACTAGCCAAAAGAACAATGGCGGCAACAACCAAGCTGAACATCTGCCAACGTCGACGATTTGTTTTCAATACGATCATTCCTTTCTATTGTGAATCTCAATACGATTTCAGGTACAATTCTACGAAAAACTTACTTCTCCTCCTGTGACCTTGTTGTTTTCGCAAAAATTAACAATTAATTCGTTCTAAAGTAATGTTTCGAGTGGAGGAAATCGAAAAGCACCGCAAATCCAGCGAATTCGCGGTGCTTAGCCTGGTATTTTTACGTATTCTCGATAGCGTTGCCGCGGATTCGATCGGTACTAGCAGCCCTGTTTCATAGAGAACAATGCGTGGTTTACGAACAAGTACGAAACGCCTTTTTATAGGCGTTCTCCGAGTCGTACCATCAAGTTTGGGCGTTGAAACACGTCTGTGCAAGCAGGCCTGCTAGACATAGGCAGCGTCCTGCGTGTTTTGTGCGAGAGCTGCGAAAGACCTACGCGTACACTGGGTACAATGTCTGCTGGACGATATCCACAAGTCCTTTGTCGGTAATGCGCACTTCCGGAATCACCGGCAGGGACAGCGGCAGAAACGCCATCAGTGGGTCGGCTTGAACGATGCCAGCGTCACGCAGCGCCTGCTGCAGCGTGTCCAACAGCGGCGCCAAGTCCCAGGCACTCAAACGAGACATCAAGCCGCCCACAGGTAGTTCCACTAAAGCCACAACCTTTCCAGCGCGGCAGTAGACGGCCCCGCCGCCGCAGTTCACCAGTGTCTGGGCAGCTAACTCCATATCGGCGGCTGACTTCCCTACGACCAAGAGATTGTGGCTGTCGTGAGCTACGGTGGTGGCCAAGGCACCCGAGCTTAAACCGAGGCCGCGAATGACGGTGCGACCCACACCGCCATGGCGGCCGTGACGTTCTAAAACAGCGGCCCAGGCAACATCCTCGTCGCTTGGCAGCTGTAGTTCACCGTTGGTGTAGGGCAGCCGGATGACGGCGTGTTCTGTTAACAGCGGAATCTCACTGATCTGCATACCGTGCACAGCTACAAACCCATCCCGAAGTTTCGAAGACGATTCAGGGGGAACAGGAATGGTGAATAGTTCGCGTCTGATGGGAGTGGTCTTCACCGTATGGCGCTCCTCAATGGCGTGCGTTCGCTGCGGAAACTCCACGGTTACAGCACCGTTAGCCGCCACTTCCCGGCCCTCGACATACACACTATGCGGCTCGAAGCTCTGCAGATCGTTCACCAAAGAAAAGTCGGCGCGCATGCCGGGTGCTGCTGCGCCACGATCCCAGAGGCGAAAACGCTGGGCACCATGGAGGGCGGCGATGCGGATCGCTCGCGCTGGAGCGATACCTTGGGCCACAGCGCTGCGGACCACCTCGTTCATATGCCCGCGGCGTATCAGATCATTGGGTAGCACATCGTCGGTGCAGAAGACAATGTTGGGCGGCAGCGTCGGCAGATCCTTGAGCACGGCTGCCAAAAGCGAAATATTTTCCGAATGGGAACTGCGGCGGGCCTCCACAACCATGCCAGCTCGCAGCTTCTCCAAAACCTCGGCTGCGGTCATCGTTTCATGGTCCGAGTTGGGGCCTTCGGCGAGATAGGCCGAGAGATCCCGTCCCGTCACCATAGGGGCGTGTCCGGAAATCACCGTGCCGTGCTTTTGCGCTGCACCTAAAACTTCCTGCATGCGGGGCGAACGCCGGATCACGCCTGGGAAATCCATCACTTCAGCTAGACCAATAACGTTCGGCTCCTGCAGAAGTTCGTCTACCTCGGCGCCACCAAAGGTTGCGCCGGACGTTTCCAAACCGGGAACTGCCGGTACCGAAGACGGAACTTCGACCAAGATATCCATCGGTAGGTCTTTGCCAGCCTCGGCCATGTAGCGCACGGCTTCCATGCCGAGCACATTGGCCAGCTCGTGCGGGTCAATGACCACAGTCGTGCTGCCGTGGGGAAGTGCCGCCTCGGCAAAATGACGGGGTGTCAGCATGCTGCTTTCAATATGAAGGTGACAATCCACAAAGCCCGGGACAAGAAAGGCCCCATCGCCGCAGCGAGTCTCCACTGCGTCCATGGGTTCTGTTCCGGCCGCTGCCAAATGGGCAAACCGCCCGTCGTGGATGGCTACATCCATGGCAAGAATCTCCTCGGTAAAAACGTTGACGACCTGCACATCGGTTAAGACTAGGTCAAAGGGTGCCAGACCGCGAATCGCGGCATTGAGACGTTCTCCCATACAGCTCCACCTTTCCGAATGATAAGCCTAAATTTCAAAAAAACGTTCGCTTTTCAGTCTAAAGCATCCCGAAGAAAAAGGCAAGACTTGTCAGTCTCGCCAAGGCAACTCGAACTCGACGACCTGGAAGGCAGCTGCGGCTGTCCCAGCGAGGCCCAACGACCTCAACCCGTGCGGGCTTCCGGGGCTAGCGCACCTGGCTGGAAAACAGCCGATTGCGATCAAAGGAGCGAGCCAAGCGAGTCATAGCCCACCAGCTGATGGCAAACACCACGGTACCCACAGCGAGCATGATAGGAATACTGAAGAGCAGCAGCCCCGTCACTTGACCAAAGAACAGCGCGAACACCGGTAGAATCACCATGACACCCATTTGGTAAGCTTCTTGAAACCCCTTCACCCGGGCGGACACGGCAACGTTGAACAAGATGGCGCCCAAACTCATGGCCGGCACGACATAAAAAAGCATGGCTAACCAGTTCCACTGCGGCAGAATCCAACGTCCCATGAGCGGTGCCCCAGCAATATTGATGGTCAGGCTGTAAAGTACGGCGCAGCCGAGCGTCACAAGCATGGCTGGCAGGAATGCCGATAGCACTTTGCCGATGAAAAGACTGACCAAATCCACGGGGGCAAAGAGCAGACTTTCTAAGGTGCGTCCTTCTTTTTCGCCCACAAAACTGTTGGCCGCAATGATACTGGCCACCATCAGAGGAATCAGCAGGAACAACGGTGTCATTATGTAGACCGCCATAAAGAACAGCAATTGTTGTTCTAAACTCTCCCACTGCATGATGCTGTCACGCATCGGACCCGCTGGCAGCCCTTCCATGGTGTTGACCAGCGCTTGAATGTCGCCCAGCGCATCCAGGGAATAAAACCGCAGTCCCAGTACCATACCTAACGGGATCAGCAGACAAAAAACAACCGGAATGATAACCATGGGCAGCCAGATTTGCACACTGCTGGTTACGGCTTTCATGTCCTTAAGTGCCAACGCCCAAATCGCTTGTTTGTTCACGCCCGATCCCCCCTAACCTTGAAGTATAATGTTTCCAGATCACGCTCGAGGATTTCGGCACTGTAGACACTGCCCAACTGGGTTATGCTGCGCAGCACTTCGGGAATCTGGGAGCGGTCGCCAATCCGCAGCACCGGACGCCGCTGCAGGGGAGCGAGCAGCGTGAACCCAGCCTCACGCAGAGCAGCTTCGCTGATATCTGTTTCTAAAGCCAACTTAATATCCTGCAGATATTTGGCCTCCAGTGTCGGCAGCGTACCTTCTTCCAAAAGCTGCCCGCGATGGAGGAAGATATAGCGGTGGCAGAGAGATTCCACTTGGCGCAGCAGATGGGTACAGAGGACCACAGTCACATCTTCATCCTCATTGAGGCGGCGAATATAGGTTAGCAGGTCACGAGCGCCTTCGGGGTCGAGCCCATTGGTTGGTTCATCCAAAAATAGCAGCCGGGGCCGGTGCAGTAATGCACGCGCAATCCCCAAACGCTTCTTCATACCGGTACTATAGGTGCCCACATTGCGATCTTTGGCTTCTTTGAGGCCGAATTGGTCCAGCAGTTCGTCACAGCGCTGTCGGTCACGAACACCGTAGAGCTGACCAAAGAACAACAAGTTGTCCTGCCCTGACATGTGTGGATACAAGCCAGCGCTTTCGGTAAGGACACCACACTGCTGTCGCAGCTCATCGCCGTCTGTTTGGGGATCCAAGCCCAAGACCTTGAGCTTTCCCGCATCAGGATGGATGACACCGGTCAAAAGACGAACACATGTAGTCTTGCCAGCTCCATTGGGACCCAGCAGACCCACAATCTCCCCGGAATCTACGGTCAGCGATAGGTCTTGGATTGCTGGGGTACCATTGTATGCTTTCATAACAGCTTCCATTAATAAAACCGCCATGCTTGTTCAACACCTCCGTGAAATCCAGGCCGCCGCGGTTCTGAGAAGACTGCCGCACGTATGTCTGGTTCGCTGTGGTTTTCAAACCATCAGGGATTTGTCATTTTGCCGATGTTCAGAAGCAAATCCTTCTTAAAGTGGCCCAAGCGTCATTAGCTTTCTGACAGCAGGGCAATCCTGTGCAAAGCTAGAATTACTGGTTGGGCGGCAATGCTGCCAAAAAGTGCAAAATCTCTTGATTGAACCAATCGGCGTGGGTTTCCATAGGGCAGTGCGCCGCGTCAGGATGGCTTACCAGCAGGGCATTGGGTAGTTCTTCCGCCAAGCGTTGACCTTGGTCCCAAGGAACCCAAGTATCCTGTTCACCCCACAAAAGCAGGGCTGGGGCGTGGAGCTGTGTGAGAAAGCTTGACACAGGCGGACCTTGGCTCGTTGTGATATCCAGGAGCGACCGTGCGGTGCCCGAGATCTGCAGGGGGAGAAGATAGCCGTTCACTTCGTCGGCAGTAGGCGTTCTGCCATAGGCCGACTCCAACATAGTCGTAATGCGCCGCTCTGTGATAAAGAACAGTTGAACAATCTGGGCAATGATCCGATCGAGAATCGGGATCCGCAGGAGCAGGGTAGCGGCCCGAGGAGGCTGGTTGTACACAGCACCGGCCGCATAAAGAAGCGACGCGGTTGTCTGCGGATGCTGTTGAGCCATGGCAGTGATGGTACCGCCGCCCATGGAGTGTCCCATGAGATGCCAAGCCATATCCGGCTCTAGACGCAGATTGGACTCCAACGACTGCAGGAGCTGCCATACGTACTCTGCCCGCGCCTGCTGGGAGTGATCGATGCCCCGTGAACGATCGCTGTAGCCAAAACCGGGCAGATCCAGCGCTACCACGGCGTAGCCTGCGGAGATCAGCGCCGGCACGGTGTGGCGCCAGCTGAACGTGGATCCGCCAAGACCATGAACCATGACGATGGCACCGAGGGGCGATTCTTCCGGCTGCCATGTTCGATAATGAATCATAACACCGTCTATGACAGCGACATGGCTGTTTGCGAAGGGGGGGCCATCAGTAAGACCGTCATTTGGAAGCAGGAATAAGGCAGCTGTTGCGAGAACTAGCAAACCAATCACGAAATACAGTTTGGCACCCATCACACCATCTCCTTTAACGTTAGTGTGCTGTGAATGCAAACACAACCGTTCGCTTTCTGTTAACAGTTGGTATTGCCTTGGTTATAATTCGGAGATTAGCAGGTATTCTCCTGCACAGGAAAGAATGATTATCAATAATTGTAGAGAAAGAGGTGGCAGGTTGTGAACCGACGAATTCTGCTCGTAACCATGATGCTGGTGTTGACACTTTCTTTGACTGCTGGTGCTGCGGAACCAACGTATGGTGGAACCCTAGTGACCGCCAACGCTCTGACACTGCCGCACTTGGATCCTGACAAGACGACGGATTCCAGTGTGGGTCAGATCATGTGGCATGTGTATGAAGGACTTTTTGAGTTGGACGCTTCTTTTCGCCCAGTACCCCATTTGGCCTCTGGGTATACGGTCAATGAGGAAGGAACGCGCTATGTCATCACACTGCGTGAAGACGTTCCCTTCCATGATGGCCAGATTCTGACCGCCCACGACGTGGAGGCTTCGTTCCATCGTTATCTGCGCAATAACGGCGGGGGACGGAATATGGCTCCGCATGTCAGTGCTGCCTTTGCCGAAGACGATTTGACATTTATCGTAGAATTCGCTCAGCCCTATGCACCATTCTTGTTTTTCCTCAGTTCCATTGTGGCTAACCAGAAGTTCGTGGTGCGGCCAGCATCAATTGTTGAACAGTTTGGGGACGAGACAATTACCGAACATGTCGGAACTGGACCTTTTCAGTTCGACAGTTGGGTTCCAGATCAGTATGTGCGCATGAAAGCCTTCCCGGATTATGCTGCCCACAGTGGACCCAGCTTTGGTTACTCAGGCGCCAAAGCAGCGTATGTTGACACGCTGGAATTCCGGATTATTAGGGAGCAATCTGTGCGCACTGCCGGTGTTCGCACCGGTGAGTACCATTTTGCCGATGCGGCTTCTCGCGACCAGTATCTGCTATTCCAGAATGATACTTCGGTGGATACTTGGGTGGTCAGCCCCTACCGCCAAAGCTTCCTGATCGTCAACATGGGCCATGCGCCTTTTGACTCGCTGCTCATTCGCAAAGCGTTACAGCATGCCGTGGACCCAGAAGAAATGGGCTATGGTGTGGTTGGCGACACCGATTTTTGGGAGCTGAACCCATCATTGTTCCCGCCAGGTCACCTCTGGCATGTGCCGGACGCTGGGGCCGGTATTTATGGCCAACCTGATCCGGAACGAGCTCGGGAGTATCTAGAACAGGGCGGTTATGATGGAACACCCATCATAATTCTGAACAGCCGTGAAAGTGACATTGAAAGCCGCGGTGCTCTAAGCCTCCAGAGCCAATTGGAAGCGGTGGGCTTCGTGGTCGACGTACGGCTTTTCGACCGAGCCACAGTGGTAGAACAGCGATCGCTTCTTGATGGCTACCATCTGCACTTCTCCCAGTTTCTTTCGCCCGACCCCGATCCGCAAGTGTACCAAGCTTGGATGGGTACGAACAAGTGGATCGGCAACTGGGATGATGAAGATTCGCGAAAAATGGATGCCATCTTCGAAGAAATGCTGATCACCACAGACCTGGATGCTCGCTACGACGTAGTGGCAGAGTGGCAGAATGCCTTCTATGACTATGTCCCTTATGTGAAACTCTATGATTTCAAACAGCTGCGCCTGACACATCCGTCTGTTCAAGGCTACAGCAATTTTGTCCATCCGACATTCTTCAATGTCTGGTTGGCCCAATAAACAGGAGTTGTTCTGATGGGGCAGTATATTATGCGGCGTTTGTTGGCGGCCATCCCGGTTCTTGCGGTGGTGGCCGTCACCGCCTTTTTTATAACGAACATAACACCGGGCGATCCAGTGCGGTTGATCCTGGGAGATTTCGCCACCGAGGCCGAAGTGCAGGAGATGCGAGCTGCGTTGGGATTCGATCAGTCGATCCCCATCCGTTTTGCCCTTTGGCTGCGCCGTATTGTTGTGGGTGACTTGGGTCACTCCTTGTTTTTGCAGATGCCGGTAACGCAAGCCATCGCCCAGCGTTTGGAACCAACGGTTCTGCTGGCCTTGTTGGGTCAGACCTTTGGAGTTCTGCTCGGGGTTCCCTTGGGGACGCTGGCGGCGATGAACCATCGCAAACTGATCGACATGGGAGCTATTGCAGTTTCCTTGGCTGGGATTTCTATTCCGTCATTCTTAGTGGCCACCCTCTTGGTGTCGTTCTTTGGAG